>JAEUSG010000428.1 GCA_016788315.1 Fibrobacterota bacterium
AAAACCCGTCTGGTCACGAGTTGAAACTTCAGATGTAATTTCAAGGTGGTCTTTGTAAGAGCTGGTAAAATCTTCAGTTCTCTGATGCTTCAGTATCTCGGCAATGTAATCTACAACGAAGCCGTACCCAGAAGTAAACAATTCATTACGTATCGGTGCCACTTCCCAGCCAGGACTGAATGAGTGCAGGCGGTCGAGAAAAGCAGAGTCGATATATTTGTCCGGCAACTGGTCAAAGAAATGGGAGTGTTTGAGCATATAGGCAACAGACTTCTTTGTGTTACCCATAAACACCATTGAAGCCTCAGCACTCATTTGTTCAATACCGCGAGAGAACGACTTGTTGGCCATGTAGTTTTTCATTATGTCAACAAGCGCCTTATCTACCTTCTTGTCCTTACCTGCGAACTCATCAAAACAGATGCAATCCCAATATCCAACTAAGCCTATTTTTCCTGCGCCTGAGTTGCTTACAAATAATTTTGGGACAGAAATCTCTGCACCTGAAATCAATATTCCATGTGGAGAAAACTCTGCATAAATGTGTGACTTACCAGTCCCCTTAGGTCCAAGTTCAATCATGTTGTAGTTGCGCTCACAATATGGAACCAAACGTAACAGCTGTATCAGCTTTCCGCGCCGACTGAACATCTCAGGGTTCAAACCTATACTCTGTAAAAGAACACCAAGCCATTCATCTGTAGTAAAGTTTTCGCGTGCTTTTGTAAACTCACCATAATCTGCCTTGGAAACCTGAATAGGCTTTATTGCTTCGATATGCCATGGACTCGCCTGCGGATTTTCATTAAGTTCGTAAGCGATGTCTGTAATACACCAGATGCCCCCTACCAACAGCTTTGGGTGTCGCCGGATAAAATCGTCGGCAACAGGAACTTTTGTGATTCCTAGATTACTGAATTTAGCCTCGTAAAAGCCACCCTTCTCGTTAAGCTCTACAGTGACCTTATCAATGACCTTATGACGTCCTTTCTCCTTGATTGTGGACTTCACAAGCTCTGCTTGGTTACGATGTACATAATGTGCTGCCAGAATCCTTTGTACGGCCTGCAAGCCTGATTTCAAGGCCTCTGCATCATCCGTTGCACAATGTTGGCCCAAAAGGTATTCGAGGACATAGGTCGGAACAACAGCATTCTGTTTTAACCCTTTTGTAAGATCCTTACGGACGACAAGCCCTGGGAAATGTTTTAATATTTTTCTATCCAGATCGCTTAATGAAGGAGGCACAGCAAGAATCTCTTCAACCGTGTCGAGTTGTTTTGTATCAGAATTAGAATTCATCGAAATCACTCCCGAATGGTTTAATGAGTTTGGTTGTTACCTTTTTATAAGAAACAGTTTGAGCCGTTCCTGCTAATGTTTCTTCCAGTCTGATTTCCACTTCCTTATTGTTGTAATCATCAGCTGCCCGAGACATTGTAAGAACAACAACGCTTTCTCTATGACGCGGATCTTCTTCAGCAGAATCAAATGTAATACTTTTGGACTCTGACAACAGCGTATTATCCTTGGCGTATACGCTAACTTTTATTGTACGTGGCAACATCTTACCGGAAACGGGAAACGTTTGATATAAGGCCAAAGATATTTGCCCTGTTGTAATCCGATCAGGAATACGTAAAAGATCGACCTCAATATATTCTGTATCATCATTACGGGCTTTATGTATACGTACAACCGGTATAAGTATTTCCTGAAGACTTAATCCACCGTGCACATACCGTTTTCCTGAACCTTGTAGTGGAAACCGAAACATAGATAGTGGGAATGCTGCCTGCCATTCGCCAACATGCCCAAGTTGTGATGCAGTGTAAACTTTGATGTTAGGATTTGGTTTTATGTCCTCACCAATTAAATACCGTCGCTTGCTGTAATGCACCTTACTACTTAACGGCAACGGCAGATCATCACCAATTGCAACCTCAGATTGCTGAAATAAAAATCCGTGATCCGAAGTAAGCAACATATGCGTACCATTGGAACTCGCAACCTTCTTGAGTAATTTATCAAGTTCGTCAAAGGCTCTTATCACAGCTTCTGATGTTTTCATTTCAGTTACTGAGGAGTCAGCGGTATCGTCAATTACATTATGATAGATATAAACGACATCGTTCTCACGCATCAAATTACGGCCATCTGTTTTTGTGTTCAACTCCATAAACTCAGTTGCCTGAATAGCTGTAGCACGATAGTGCGAGGCTGCCGATAATATTTTTTTACGCCCTTCGATGCCGGATGCGCTTTTACCGTCAACATCTACCGTTCCATTTTCCCAGTTCACCCGCCTCTCATTACCGGGCAAAAGCATAGCCATTCCCAACTGTGTATATGAAGGCAATGCTCCAAATAATGCAAGTGGTTCAGCTGACCAACGGTTTTCACTCTGGAATCGCTCAGAGAAATCAACTGCCGCCTCGTACCGGAGAGCGTCTGAGATTATTATAAAGAGTTTCTGCTTCTTTTCCAGATATGGTTTAACAAAATGGTCAAAAAACATTGATTGAGGTTGAAGCGTAGAACATGACCAATTATCAATCCTGCGAATATTATCGCCCCAGAAGTCTGACAAGGGTAACAGGAACTTATTCAGATAGAATTTCTCGACCAACTCTGATATTTTTTCCAACACTGCTACATGTTTGTATTTCCTGCTATGAAAACAGTACGATCGATACGCCATGTCAATCTTGTACCACGAGCCCATGTAGCGAGCAACACCAGCCTCGATACTTTCAATTGTCAGCTCAGCAGACGCTATCATTTCCCTTAACTTTATTGCCTGTTCTACTGCTAAATAGGCATCAGTTTCATTTTCATACCAAACCGAATTCCGACGCAGCTTTATTGTTTCGAGCATTCCATTGGCTGGTGCATCACTCATGAAGTCCTGGCACAGCTTATCGAGAATAAATTTATCGAAAGAGGGAAAAGTATCAGCCTGCTCAAGCAGTCGCACATCGTGAAGAGTTTCAAGGTGACCTATAATATGTAAATCTGCTTCCAGTCGTTCTGCCCAAGAGCGATAGGTTGAGCCAAGGTCGTGGTTCTTCTTCCAGTTATTCATAAACACCCTGGCATGCGCATCTAGTGTGACACCGGTATCAAGCGGGTTTGAATATCTGAATAAAGCAATAATAAAGTCTCTGATGGAAGGCTGCTCTGAGATATAGCCAAATGCTGTGCTGACCATTTTCCAGAACGGGGCTAAAAGGTTAGCAGAGTGAAAACATTCTGAGGCAGGATCTTTGCCTTTTGCTGTTAGAGCTTTCCGTATAAAACAATGTAAAATCTGATCTACATCTGGCTCAGCACCGGCAATTACAGCCATCATCTTCAATCGGATGATTTCAGGATCGCAGTCAGATTTCAACATTTTTTTAAATGAGTTGATGCGTTCCTGATTCCTGAAAAAATCAAGGTGTGCTTCAACAAGATAATGCAGATCATATGTCAATCCGACTTCCTGCAATGCCAGCGATGCACGGTCAGCTTTATATTCGTGGGACTGTAGTAATAAATCCAACAGCCAGTTCTCACTGTCTATCGGCCTCGCAATTGGTAAATAGAGTAAATACTGTGCTTGCGAAAGGTCTTTATGGATGGCAACTTTTGTACCAAACTCATTGCCCTCAACCTTAATCTTTTTCACACCTTCGTATGAAAAACTTTCGTAAGCCAGTTCCCATTGCCGTTCTGGGTCGTACCAGAAAACAATGCGACTATTGTTAAGGACGCGAGAAAGACTTTCATGAATACGCTTCATCGTCTTATATCCGCCTGTTCTTTTCTATTAACAATTTATTTTCAATTAATTTTCGCTCGCGTGCTAATTCCAAAGCCAGCTCTTTTTCTGTTGGCAAGTAGAGCATGTATTTTGATGCGAATATTTGTTTTCGATCCTTGAGTACAGAATACTTAGCAACGGAATCATTTTTCTCTGTGCAAAGAATAAGACCGATTGTCGGGTTATCATCATTGGCAGTAAACATATCATCGAACATACGGACATAACCATCCATCTGCCCCACATCCTGATGCGAGAGCCTACCCATCTTCAAATCGATAAGGAAATAACATTTCAAGACACAGTTATAAAAAACCAGATCAACATACAAATCCGTTTCGTCGAAACGCATCCGCTTTTGACGGGCGACCAGCGCGAAACCCTTGCCCAATTCCAGAAGAAATGATTGCAAGTGGTTGATAATGGCCGATTCAAGCTGCACTTCATGGAGCGGTGGCGAGTCCGGTAAATCCAAAAACTCAAGCACATAAGGATTTTTTAAAACTTCAATGGCCGGCTCATATTTTACAATCTCTTTACGCGCCATAGTTTTCATCTTTTCAGGCTTCTGACTTTTTAACATTCGCTCATAGTAAAACGAATGAATTTGACGCTCTAGAACTCGTACATCCCATCCGCAAGCTATCGCTTCCTGTTCATAAAACATACGGGCTTCAACTTTGTTAATTTTCATAAGTGAACGATAATGTGACCAAGATAGTTTTGGTGAAAATTCACACTCGAATTCACCACAATCGGTGTGCTGAATTTGGCTGCTCTGGAAATTATCAGAAGATTCAGCACACACGGTGTGTTGAATCTTCAGTCTGTGCTTATACTCCTGATAAAATTTTCTGAAGTACTGTAGGTTGGTGACAGAAAACCCTTTGCTATACTTCTCGTTAAGCTCCTTAGAGAGATTTTCAATAACCTGTTCACCATACTCTGCCCGACTTTTTCCACCCTGAATTTCGAGAACTATTTCACGGCCAATAAGCCAATAAGCAGTGACCATATTGCTATTAACAGCTCGAACAACCCCTGCGCGTGCCTGCTCAAGAATTGTGACAACCCGTTCAAAAAGGGTGTCTGATGCTTTTTTAGCAATAGATTTTTTCACTGATTTCATAATAACTACTCATCCTCTTTATTTGCAAGACCTGGTATGGTTGCCAGAGCATCCCCCAATTTCTGGTAATTCACTTTTACACCGTCATCTAGATCCAGTTCGATACGAGCCTGCGCCAATGGTAAAAGCGTACTTCTCTCATATTCTTCACACTCTCTCAGGGTCTTTTTGTACTGGTCACTCTCCTTAAGCATCTTGCTCTTTTCGCGGGCAGATGTAGATTCGCTTGCCAGGAGGTGGTCGTAATGTGCAATGCGAGAGCGTAGCTTGGTTAAGAATTCACGAAGGTAGCCATTAAGCAGTGTATTGGCTGTATCGCGGGTATAGCGATGCAAGTAAACCAGCGCACTGAACCCTTTCTTGGGGCTCTGGAACATCCAGTAAATAGGCCGCTTCTTATAGGTCTTCAGGTGATCTTTGTAGAAGTCAGTGGTGAAATATTTTCGCAAGTCCTTACCTAAAGCATCCTCAATGAAGCGGATATTTTCTTCGAGTGTGGCTGCTCCAAAGGTTGCAATCAGAAATTCCCGTGTGCGGGCTACAATGTCGTCCTCGAACCATTCGCCATCAAGGACGGGGATAATGCCATCAGAATCGGGCTTGAACTTCAAGGTATCCTGCGGCACCCCAACCTTTTGCAGATAGTTTTCTACTGTGTCACCTGCATTGGCCAGAATAAGCCCTTCTTTATCGAGCGAATACCGCCCCATCATGCAGCCAACTGCATAAGAAAGGAAATTCCGCATGGTGTCTACCAACAGCATTGACTCAAGCTGAGTTTCGCTTTTATTATTGCCATAACGGTAATATGGGTTGCAGTTAAGCGTAATCTCGCTAAGCGGGACATCTGACCTCATATCATCCTGTAGGCTGTAGGCCTCTATAAAAATTCGATTGTTCTCCTTTTCCAGCTGCTGCATTTCCAGTGTCATCTTCCACCAATGAGCACGAATCTTCTGGTAGTTTGCCTGTAACGTCTGTAGAGGGTCGTCGAGGTATAGTAGCGGTAGGCTGTTGAAATTCCAGGAGGTTTCGAAAGAGTCCCAGTCGTCTTTAGATAAATCGATGCATTTTATAGCTACCTCACTAGATCCAGTTGCTAAAACAACAGGAATATCCGCAAGGTTTCCAGGGTTAACATTTAAGGTTGGATTCAAAGCACCTAGAGCAGCATAAACAACAGGAGAATTTAACAAACCGGCTATTTTTGGCTGCATATTCAGGTCAGTTACATAACACAGACCAGAGGCGTCATCGAAAAGAAATCCATGCTTGGTTGATCGGAAACTTACGAGACCTGTAGTAATTTTTGTCCATGTTATTGCTGGTTTGAAAATAAAATCGAGATTGTGATTCGTGGAGCCAACCTTGTAACCATTTCCTTTCATATTCAATAACTCAAAACCATCCCTTTCCCAATTCACAACATGCTCAACATTCCCATACCATCTTTTAAAAGGACCTCCTTTGAGGTAAGGAAACCATTTCCTACCGGATGACTTCGCAGCACTTCGACTTACAAGGTCGATTCCAAGCTTTCCATATGATACTTCATACCAAACTCTTATGAATCTTGGATTGTCTGCTGTAACCATTCCTTTTCGAGGGCTTGCAACAGACTTAAGCGTCGGGTTTTCTTTGAAAATTATTCGTAATTGGTTACTTGCCCAATATGAAATTGGCGATCCAGGGATCTTTTCAAAATCCGTTGGTTCTGAGCGAAAATAAAAACGTTTGTCCTTTGTCACTATTGCGGCACGAAACATCTCGGCTTTTTCAGATTCCGACGTGCCACTCACCAGTCTTATAAATTCACCCTTATGATGTGGTGACTTCCGGTTTTGAATAATGAAGGCTGTTGTAGAAACAACATCCCCACCAATAGAATCGAAAGCATTCTCACCAAGATGGGCCATTGATAGAATTGTATATGTTTTTACAGCCTTTTCTCTAAGACGACTGAAAGAAGATAAAAACATCCATGCCTGCATATTGATCATGCTAAGCATTCCTAATGCTTTCGAAAGAATTAAGCCGCGCTCCATGAACATGGCAAACAAATTAGATGAACTATCTGGGTAGTTATCAAGTGCCCAAGATTTTAGTCGACCGTTTGCTCCACTGATTTCCATATACGGCGGATTAGCTATGACTACATGATATTTTGGGCTTAAATAATCTGCATACCGTAGCGACTTAAGCACCTTCTGGTGGGTGGCACTTAAAAACATATCCCCTTCAACATTCGTGGCTTCCAGAACCCTTATCATCTCCTCCACATCTTT
>JAEUSG010000496.1 GCA_016788315.1 Fibrobacterota bacterium
CTGATTTGATAGAGTTGCTTTATCCTCTGGAACTCGATGAAGAGATACCTCCAAAATTATATGGGGTAGTTGCTGAACTTCTAGCTTATATTTACCGTATCAACGGAAAAATGAAAGAGTAAATGAATATGAAAAAGTATCTGATTGTGCTGTTGTTTGCTGCTGTCTGCAGCGCCGATTCGACAATAACCAACACAGTGGTTTTTATGGGGCTTGAAAGTATCGCAGAGAACAGATTCCACAAAACTCTTGAGGAGCGGATTTATTCAATGTTCTCATACGACAAGAGCATCACTCTTCAATCAGCAGACTATTATGATAATCTTAATAAGCGTGGATATCTGTCACGGAAACTCATTTCAGTAGATGAAGCTGTTGCACTGATGAAGTCGACAGGGGTCAGGCTCTTTATCAGCGGCGAAATCCGAGATTTCCGCATATCTCTTAAAAGGCGTCTTGGTATACTCCCATGGGGTATTGTGAAAGGTGAAATAGTATGCTATATCCAGGTAATCGATGCATCAGAAAGACGTATCTGTTTTGCCGGCAATCTGAAGTATTCAGCTGAACGCAGTGCTGGGTTTGTAGGTTATGGAAGGTTCAGGGGAGAGCGTCCTCTTTCTCCACTTGAAGAAAAACATTTCGTTTTTGATCTAACTACAGGTCTTGGAGAATCAATAGTAAAAACCTCACAAGCCTCTTATGCAGGAATATTTTCGCCAGAAAACAGCAATTCTTCTAAAAGGCTTCAGAAACGTTTTGTCCCATCTAAAACTACTGCTCCGGATTCAACACCTGTTGTGAAACCGGAACCTGATACGGCTGCCCAGAAGCGTTAATCGGGCTTTATTGTAACGGGTTGAATTATAAACAGTTAATTATATATATTCATTAAACCCTTAAACGGGGTTCAATAATCAAATATCTTGAAGGGGGCGTAAGTCGTGGAAAGCTTAAAGAATGTTTTCGACAGCAAGGAAGAGTTCGAGAAGCTGCGCGGTTTCATTTTAGAGGGTGTTCAGAAGTTTTCTGATTACCGCAAAGGCAATATGACATATGGTGAAATTATGTATGTCATGGAATGTGTCCTAGACTCACTCCGTTCTACATCCGAAAAACAGATGAAAAAACCTAAGGGTTTTTCAAGAGATGTTTCATTTACCACGCTGTTTGAGATTTCACATCGTACGGTAGAGCGCCTTGTTAAAAAGGGACTTATTAATTCTTCAGACGAAAAATACATCATTCACGGAGAAGAGTAGGCTAACTAAGATGCTAAAACCTGCTGATAATCAGTCTATAACAATTGATTTTCCCGGAGATTTAGAGTATGTGCCGGATGTACGCCGGCTTATTTCCAATTTGATTTCCTTAAGAGGGTTTTCACGCAGGTTTACTTTTAGAATGGAAATAGTTATCGACGAGCTTTGCAGCAACGCCGTCAAATTCGGAAAATTAAAGATCGGCGAATATGTCACAGTTAAAGCAGATATCGAGGAAGCTGATGTGCGGCTTCATGTGTCTCACCCTACTTTTGATGCTGATTCTGTTGTAAAATTAAAAGCAGCCATATCTGATGCCGGAGATGATTCATCTGCGGCCTCCCCTGACGGGCGTGGCATTCAGATAGTGAAAATTCTTTGCGATAAACTCGTAGTTGATGTTTCTAAAGGTACAACTGTTGTGGCTCATAAGCACTGGACACCGAATGATGAACTATAAAGAATACAGGTTGATATAAAGTGAGAAATTTTAAACTGACTGTAGATCGCTGCACTCTTCACGATTCAATGATCGTGATCCGTTTCAAGGGAAGTCTCGATGCAGACAGAGTTTCATCAATAGGTCAGACAGTAAATGGTGTAATAGAAGCTGGAGACTCATTTGTCATAGCTGAAATGAGTGAGGTTACATTTATATCAAGCCCCGCTTTCGGTGAGTTGATGGGCTGCAAAAAGAGGCTAGTTGAAAAAGGTGGCAATCTTTATCTCGTGGGTCTGGATACCGAAAACCGTGCAAAGCTGCGCATGCTTGGTGCGGAAAAGATTTTTGAATTCCTTCCCACAGTAAGTGCCGCTGTACGCCGTTATCATTGGGATAATGAAGACACCGGTGATTCTTTCAGAATTCAGCTTCCAACAGTTTTAAGTTATGTGCCGGAAATAAGAACCTTCTTTTCAAACATTGTAAGGCAAAAGGGATATAGTAAAAGAGATGCTTTCAGAATTGAGGCCATCATCGATGAGCTTGGCAATAACGCAATTGAGCATGGCGATCCAAATATAAAAGATCCTGTTGAAATAATCGGAAAGATATACCGTTACAAGATTGAACTGCTTGTAATAAATCGCAATTCAAGTGCAACTCTGGCAAGCGATTCAGTAAGAGAAATTATGAATCGTCTTAACGGTGAGACCTCCTTTAATCTTAATGAAAAGAGAGGGCGCGGTGTTGAGCTTGTAAAGATGCTTTGTGATGAAATCACCGCGGTTGCAGACGAAGACAAAACAATAATACGGATAATAAAAAAGAAAGAGGTCTGATATGGGTAATCAAATTACCATTGCATTCAAAGATATTCCAGGCAAGGCTGATTCCAGGCTTGTTGAGTTTGTTGGAGATCTTGATGCAACAAACGTTGAGAATGTGCTTGAAAGAATAATTGCTCTTATGAATGACGGTATTGTTCATATTGTAGCCGATTTCGAAAAATTAAGATATGTAAATAGCACCGGTCTTGGAATATTGCTGCATTTCAGCAAAATGGCAAAGGAAAAGGGCGGTTGTTTCAAAATTGCTCATGTAAATGAGCACGTTTTTGAAATTATTGAGATTATCGGAGCAACCACTCTTCTTGAGATTTATGACAGTGTTGAAGAGGCTATTGGGTCCCTGTAAAAAATATAAGGAGTTATGTAAATGAAACGTCTTCTCAGTCTTCTTCTTCTCGTAGGCATACTTGCACTTCTAGCAACATCCTGTTCGAAAAAAGGTCCTATTGTTGCCAAGGTTAAAGGACTCAAAATTTATCAGAACGATCTTGATACGCTTTTCCCGGAGGTCCGTGATTCTGCTGCTAGGGTTGAAAGACTTAAAGAATATTTAAAGACGACCCTTGACGATCAGGTTTTCTATAACAAAGCGATGGGAATGGGTTTTCACAGGACAGACACAAATAAGGCAATTCTTAAAAATATCGAAATAATTGAGGCTTCAAATTTTTATTATTACGAAGTTATCCAGAAAAACTGGGGCTTTCTGCCTAAAGAGGTTGAAGCAAGATACAGCCGTGATAAAAAAGGTTTTCTCCGTCAGTCTCCATTTGTAAAAGACAGCACGAAGCCGACTCCTGAAGAAAAAAAGGCTCTTGCAGAATATAAGAAGAATCCATATCAGCCTCTTGAAACTGTCAGAGCAACAATTCTTCGCAGAATGCTCATGGATAAACCAGAGAACAAAAAGATTCTCGATTCACTCGGGGCCGCAAAAGTTGATTCAAGTGTGATTTATCAGAAACAGGATGAACTTATCAATGCTCATGTGACGGGGCTTGACGAGAGAATGTTCGAAAAAATCAAAACCGATAGAAATGTCAAGACTTTTGAGTGGACTCCAGAAGTAAAACCTGAAGAGGTGCGTGCAGAGTGGGAAAAGACAAAGAATCAGTACAAACGTCGCCCAGACATGTTTGTTCAGCATATTGAGGTTAAGGATGAAAAAGTAGCCAAGAAGATTGTTGATGACTGCAACAATAAGGGTGGAGATTTCGCAAAAATTCAGAAGAAGCTTTCAATAAATAAAAATACTGTTGGCCAGGAAATAACGGTCAAAGCTGACGCGGAGGTTCCAGGTCTTCCAGGCGATACACGCAATATCTACCCACGCCTTGTCTATCTTGCAGAAGGAAAGATTACCGATCCTATTGCGCTGCAGTATTCTGCAACTGAAGGTTCTTACAATGTATTTAAGCTTGTGCGTAAGGAACCCGAATCAATTATGACATTTGAAGAGGCGGCAGAACAGGTTAAGCTTTCTCTGTTGACAAGTAAACAGTCTGCAATTCCAGATGAATTTGTTGTTGCCGAAATTGATGGAAAGCGGAAAATAACTGCAGGTGAACTCTTCACTCTTCTTTATAAGAATAATCCCATGATCGTTGAAAGATACAAAGCGGCAGAAGGCCGGAAAATGCTTCTTGAGAAGTATTATCTTCGCTTCGTTCTGTTTAATGATCTTGCAAAGAAAGAGGGTGTGTTGTCAGATAAGGCGTTAAAGGCAAGAGTTGAGCAGCAGAAAAAAGGCTTTATCGTTGCCGATTTCAAGCAGACATATCACGATGTATATCAGGGCGTATCTCCTAAAGAGGTGCGCAAATATTACGATGCAAATCCAGATTCATTCAAAACACCGGACGGAAAGAGCGTGAGACCATTTGAAGAGGTTCGCTCAATCTGCATTGACAAAGCTCTTTTGAATGATAAACAGGTCCGGGACTATTATACGTTCAATCAGGAAGATTTTGCAGAAGGTGATGCTGCTGCTCCTTCGTATGATGCTGTTTCTACAACCGTATTCCGTACTGTTGTGGGCAAAGAGAAAGCCCGCAGACTTGATGAAACAATGAAAAGCTATCGCAAGGAATTCGGCCTTAAGATTTACGATAAGAAACTGAATTACGATATCGCTCAGACGGAAAATGAGATGTTTGAGGCTGCTAAGAAGTATCATGAAGAGCGTCAGTATTCGCAGGCTATGAAACTCTATCAGGACATCAGATACCTGTATCCTGATTTTGCATCACATCCGGACATATGCATGGCTATGGCTCAGGTTTATATTGAGCAGAATCAGTATAATAGAGCCATTCAGGAGTACAAACGTTATATGCGTCTATACAAAGATAAGGGTGATTCCTACAAGGCGCAGTTCATGATTGGTTTTGTTTATTCTGAAAACCTGAAGGACAATGAAAAGGCAAAAGCCGCCTATCAGGTAGTTAAAGATAGCTATCCTCAGTGTGACCTTGCGGATGATGCTGATTTCATGATTAAGAGCATTGAGAATGGCGGAGAGTTTATGTTTAATGACTCCACTATTGCAGGAGATTCCGCAGCTCAGTAGTCAAAACGTGATTAAGTAAAGTCTGATTATCCGGCGGTGGGTTATAAAAATACCCGCCGCCTTTTTTGTGGGCATGTATACCAAGTGAAAAAAGATCCGGTAACCCTTAGTAATTCTCTAACCGCTCTAGCAGGAATCGGCAATAAGCGTGCCGAGGTGTTCAGAGAGAAAGGGATATTCAGTGTTGAAGATCTGCTGAAGTCTCTGCCGCGCGATTATCTTGACAGAACAAAAATAACTCCAGTTAAGGATCTTGCTCCTGAAACTTTTGCAGTTGTTGTAGTTGATGTTATCTCTGTGTATTCAGATGGCCGGAAGCGGATGCAGGTAAAAACTGCAGATAAAACCGGGTATATTGACTTTATATTTTTCGGCGGATTGGAATTTCTTAAGGACCGTTTTACCGCAGGAGATAGAGTTCATGCGTGGGGCAGGATCACCGAATTCCGCGGCACTTTTCAGATATCCCATCCAGAGTTCAGAGTTTTAAAAGATGGTGAAGAGCCGGAGAAGGGCATCTTCCCGTTATATCCGGGCAGTGCGGATCTGAAGGATGTATTTACTGATAGTAAAGTTATCGCCTCTGCAGTCAAAGATGCTTTAAATCGATCAGCTTCAGTATATCATGAAAATCTGCCTGAATCTATTATAAAAAAGAGAAAATACCCTCCTTTGAAAGTGGTATACAGCTCCTTGCACTTTCCGGCTTCTCTTAACTTTATGGATATGGAGCGAAAGAGGGAAAGGCTGAGATATGAAGAGGCCTTTCTTCTGCTTTATAAGATACGATCGATGTGCAGGAAGAACAACTCTGCAGGTACTGCGATACCGCCTGGAAGTAGATTCCCCGATCTTGTCTATGCTAATTCCGGTTTTTTACCCACAGATGGCCAGAAGCAGGCTATAAATGAAATTGAAGCAGATATATTCTCTCCAAAGAAGATGAACCGTCTTCTGCAGGGCGATGTTGGTTCAGGAAAAACATTCGTTTGTGCTGTTTGTGCAGCCCATGTTCTTGAAAGCGGAAGACAGGTGCTGCTTATGGCTCCGACAGAAATTCTTGCACGGCAGCATGCGGCTGAAATGAAGCGGCTATTCAAAGGTGTGCCAGTTGAAATAGAGCTTATGATTTCAGAAATGAGTTCAGAAGAGCGTGAAAATACCGTTGACAAGGCAAGAAAAGGAGCTCCGGGAATTTGGGTAGGCACTCATGCGCTGATTTCATCATCTTCAGAGTTCGCTAATGCCGGACTAGTTATTATCGATGAACAGCATAGGTTTGGTGTCCGCCAGCGTATGGCGTTGCGCGAAAAGGGCTTTAATCCGGACATGCTTGTTGTTACGGCGACCCCTATTCCAAGAACGCTAGCACTGACTATGTATGGTGATCTCTCAGTTTCTGTAATCGCCGGAATGCCCCCTGGCAGACAGATTGTGAAAACTTATCGAGTAGGTGAATCAAAACGTGAGGATATGTATAAGTTTCTTAGTGATAGAATTGACAAAGGGGGGCGGGCCTTTGTTGTGCTTCCGCTGATCGACTCTGGCGAAAGTAAGAGTGAATTAAAATCAGTGACGGATACAGTAGAACAGCTCAATAAACATGATTACCTTAAAGGTAAAGTAGGCTTTGTTCATGGCAAACTGAAAACGGAAGAGAAAATTAATGCAATAGAGGCTTTTAGAGAGGGTAGTCTGCCCATTCTGGTTTCGACAACAGTTATTGAGGTGGGCATAGATGTACCGGATGCAGATATCATTATTATCGAGCATCCTGAGAGGTTCGGATTGGCACAGCTTCACCAGCTGCGCGGAAGAGTTGGCCGTGGCAAAAAGGAGTCCTTCTGTTTCCTGCTGACCCGCCCGAATGAGAATGAAGAGGTGTATGCAAGACTGGATGGTTTTGTAAAAACATCAGACGGCTTTGAGATTGCAGAGTTGGATTTTGCAAACAGGGGAGCGGGAGAGCTTTCAGGCCTCAATCAGTCAGGTTTTCCAGAATTCAAATTCCTCTCTCTTCAGCGTGACAGACATCTCATTCAGTTGGCAAGAGAGGATGCAGAGGAGCTTCTGGATAATCCTGGGTTTATGAGTGCCGATGAAATGAAAAGACTTGACGCAGCACTTAAAATATTTGACGGGCTTCGCGGAGAAATACTTACAACTGCGTAATATATTAGATTATAGATAAATTAAGGAGATAATATGTTTTACGATTTTCAGTGCACTTCCTGTAAAAATGTGTTTGAGAAGGAAAAGAGCATAAAAGATGACAGCAATGAAAACTGCCCAAAATGCGGTAAGGAATCTCTGCGCATAATATCCGGCGGCATAGGAATCCTCGGTGCTGCTTCCGGCCGGAAGGAATTCGGCTGTCCTCCTGCGGCTGCTGCCGCCTGTCCGACTGCGCATCAGTGCGGCGGTGGATGCTGTCACTAAAAAAACTTACTTGACCTCTTTCATTTCGTAGGAAGAGGAGCCTCCGTAGCATTTTTGGAGCTCTTTCACCATTACATAAGGATCTTTTCCGTGTATCTTTTCGAAAAGATGCCCCTTAATGTTAAGAAGATCACGTCCTTTGGGCAGCCCCTGTTTAATTAAATTTTCTGTCTTGACAAGATCAAGAGAGGCTGTTTCAACAGCAACAATATCAGAGCCGCCGACTATTCCTATATCCGGTACAAGTGAAGCCGTAGACATGTTCCAGCAGTCGCAGTAGATTGTGATGTTGGTGAGAATGTTTATAAAGAGCAGATTTTCCGGTGCAAATCTCTTTAGAAATTTTGCGGTTACAAGAGCCATCCCTTTTGAAAAGTCTTCGAACTTACGTTTGCTCATTTTGATCGCCTTTTTAGGGCAGACCATTACACAATGCTGACAATAGGTACAATGATGATAAAAAAAGCGGACCTTTTTCTTTTCCTTTTCCTCAAGAATTGCGCCGTTAGGGCAGGAACCTATACAGCGTTGGCATCCGTTGCATTTGTCTTCTTCATAGTCGAGTCCCCCTTCAAGTCTGTGAATCTTTCCCCTTGTTGAAGAGGGTACTACGCCCATTGCAATATTTTTCAGCGCTCCGCCGAAACCACAATCTCCATGTCCTTTAATATGTGATAGGTCGATAAAGAAATCACAGTCTGCAGCTTCTCCGCCGAATTCTGCATAATCGAGTGTTTTAAATCCGATTTTCTCTTTGTATAAGTATTTACCTGTGCTACCGAATGTTGATACAATGTTGCAGCCTAGAATTTCGGTTGTGTATCCCCGTACAACACCGCTTGCAGGATCATTGTCCATTATCTTGATCTTTTTGGCACCAGCCTCTTTAAGAGCATCTACTAGGATCTTTACAAAGAGTGGATGTATGGTAGTGTAGCCCAATCCTCCGCCGAAGTGCATTTTTATTCCGACCTGTTTATCTTTAACACGATCTGCAAACTTGAACTCTTTAAGCATTCTGCCGAACTTTGCCGGCAAAGTTGAGTTTTTCTCCATTTTTTCGACAGCAATGTCGGCAAAAAAAACTGTAGAACGGCTCTTTTTCATTGGATATATGCTCCTGTAATTGTGGTCTAATATGTAATATATGAACAGTCAGCCGATTAACAGAAACACTTTTTTCATTTATGGGGCTCTGGAAGATTTCTGTCTCCTTTTTGGCGATGTTCCGGCTGCACTCTCTGCATTTCAGCTTATTGGCGGAATAATATCGGCTAGACTCTTTTTTGATGGGCATGCTTACATCTCAACAGCTTTGGTAACATCACTATTAATGCTGATGCTTTGGATGAAGGGGCGGCCGTTCAACACCTTGCAGTCCTCTTTCCTGCAGCTTTTGTCTCTGGTATACGGTTTTGTTGCCGCAACCTCTTTGCTGAATGCAGCCGATAGTGATGGTTTAAATGGGTATATCGGTAAATCAGTTGCAGTAAAAGGAATAATTATTGAGGAACCTTTTGTTAGAAAGGAGTTCTGGAACACCACTGTTGAATTACAGCAAATAAACAATTACGGCTGTAAAGGGAGGATAATTGCAGCCTGGCCTGCCGATGATTCTTTGTCCCGAATTCATAAATATGGCGAGGAGATTGAACTGCATGGAAAATTGCGGAGACCGATGAGTGCAAGAAATCCCGGCGCTTTCGATTATCGTATTTATCTTCTGACACA
>JAEUSG010000306.1 GCA_016788315.1 Fibrobacterota bacterium
TGTAAAGAGTGAATATTTTGAAATTGTTAACGATTGATGTTTGTATAGAACAGTAGATTTGTGGTCAAGTGAGCGATTTAATGGTGATGAGGCTAAAATTGCCTTTACCGTATGAGAAAAAATCAAATTTCCTATGAGTCAATTTTACCACTAATATCACATATTGAAACAAACGCCATTTTATGCTCTGGCAGTGTAATATTCGTTATTGCATTGAAAGGATTAGGGAAAACAGTTAGTAGGAGCTTTTGATTCACATTACCAACATATTCTGTTTTTGTGGGTGTAATAGGCTCTGAGCAAAATTGCCTTTGTTTCCAATCCCAACTCGAAGTATTGGATAGCTGCTCATCAAGCCATTTAGTAACTTCTGGTTGTACGCTGCAAAGATGATTTCCTGACACGCTTATGCAAGCGAGAGTATCCATTATTTCATCACGGCAATACCGTAGAATGGTACCGTATGGAGCTGGCTCCATATTTGTTATTTCAATGGGAAGGCTCTCTATTTTATTCGCGCCTAGCCAAAGAACGATAAGACTTTTAATATTGAACAGCCTTGAAGGAATATCTGTCAGTTCATTCTGTGCTAAAATTAACCTCTGAAGGTTCTCTAGTTTGTCAATATCATCAGGAATCTTGGAAATATTGTTGCGCTCCAAATCCAAGACCGTTAGTGATTTTAGATTGAGTACTGCTCGTTACTAACGGTCATATCCCATCCAGTACACGATTCCACCTCCAAGTCACTATTGTTTGTTTCATTTAGAATTTGTCTCACTACAAGAGAGTCGTGTGCATAGTCATATGCATGAATCGGGGTTATGGTAGAAATCATAACAAAAGAGAGTAATGCCCAAGTAAAATATTCGGGGAAACGGTATTTTTTGCCCATAATGACTCCTTTTTCCTAGAAAATGACGATTTTATCATGGAGGTGCAAAATACATGCCGGAAGATATGTCAATAAAATATTGTCAGCAAAGCAAAGAAGAGGCGTTACTAGTGCTTTCTACTCAATCGAACCGTGTTATTAAGCTAAAATTAGGCTTTTAAGTGGATTTTACGGCCATAGATACCTAGATATGGGAGTAAATATGAACAAATTGCTTCGACACCTTTTACTTATGCAAGGAATTTGTTTTTGTCAATCGTAATTGCTATCTTTATTTTTAGAAACCCTCAATAAACATGAATAAAAAACTCTTAACTTTTATTGTAATTGCAGGTATGATAGCTACTGTCAGTTCGTATGACTTAGAATTATCTGCGACTTACAACAAGTTGAATATAAAAAGTTCGGATTATATTGATGATTTTCCTGGTTCTTCTAATGGTAACGATAAAATATTACCCGACTATTTCACGAAGAATGCATTTCCTTTATATCATGAGGTGGATTTTGTCGATAGTCGTATTGATAAATTGACATTGTTTGATAGTATTTATTATCCAAAATCCTTTATTACAGAGTATATTTTCACCTCGTTTACGCTATGAAGGCAGCAGCTTTGATACGACACAAAATGAAAGCAGATTGTTTTATGATTTTATTTTAGATGCATCGGTTTTTATTAGGATTGATTTTGGGCGCTGCTTTCTTGAGTCAGATTTAATGTTTAATTATCTAGACATGAAAAACCCTTATCCAAGTCTCACATTTGGTTACTGCTTCCGAGGGGAAAACAGAAGAAATAATCGAGCTATTAATGACTAAAAATTTTATGGTTCTTAAAACCTTAATTTTAACTCTCGCACTAGCATCTTTGCTGCATTCTGAAACTGAGTTTCTTAATTTAAAATATAACCCCGAACCATTTCAAAAAAGTGAACTAACCAAGCTTACATTGAAAATGCCATGCTACCCCTCATTTCACAATGAGCAATACATGATAGGCTTGGTACAACTGGGGGCAGATATTGGCGGAATTTACAGCATTACCCAGGATTTCCGGGGAATTACTACCTCTCCTTTAGGATCAATGATAGGAATAGGTGTCATGATTCTAAATAGGATGGTTTCTCTTCCCGCGAACCACCTTCACAACAATTTTCTGGATTGGAAACTAAGTAAACACAAAATCCCAAAACCAAATCCCTTACAAAAAATGCACTCCTTCGGATTGTCAGGTTTTGTCTTTATGCAAGGCGGACAGGGGGTTGGATTGGGACTCCATTACAGAGGCAACAAGCATTATTTACGTGTATCATATTCAGTATATTCAGATCTCGCTGATACAATATATTATGCAACATTTAATAGTGATGCACATGTTGGAACTCCAATGAACAATGAAGCCTATTACGAATATCTGGGGGTATTGGATAAACACAGTTTTACCTTAAGCTATGACTATCCTATAATCCGGCTCGATAGACGTGAGATTTTAATTGGTGGTACCATCAGGCATTGCTATCGTGAATATTTAAGAGTAGCTGAAAGATTCTCGCAGAATACAATCTATACAAAAGAAACAGATTATATCTCTTCGATGCAAGCATCTGCTAAAATCGGCTTTAACTGGCGATTCATTGATAATTTGTCATTTTATTTTACAATAAACGCATTATTCAAAGAATGGGATACGTACATTAATGTGAACAGTAATAATTTTTCGTTTTACAGAGATGCGTTTAGTTATGGGGGAGAATACGGCTTAGTGTTCTGGTATTAGTATCCTAGCCAATATTATAATAAAAACATCTGATTATTTATGATATATTGTAAACATGCTTAAGAGACCACTCCAATCTTTAATCCTTATGCTAGCATTCATTTCTTCTGCAGAAAGTGCCGACTATAGTTTGAATTTTGTCTATTCCTGGGTTGTTGGCCCGACATTTTATTGGAATTTCGGTGCTACGAAAGATAAGCCTGTTCCAGAAAGACATTTCGCACTTGGTTTTCAGGTTTCATATTATCGATTTGTTACAAACGAATCCGTGCCGGTTGGCATAAATCTTGGCATCGAATATGATTTTCATGAAAATACTCGACTCTATTCTGAGTTACAGTCAGGTTATTATTATGGCGGCTTAGCGCTGGGCGCTGTTGCTGAAATAAAGGAGCAAAAGACGAAGTTCGGTTTTCAGTCCAGTCTTTGGCTTGGAGCACTCCTGTTTGGTTCAGCACGTTATAGAAAATTCCAGGATGAATCTTATTGGGCACCTGGATTTACATTAAGTGTACCAGTATATATTAAAGAATAGGATCTTAAAATAATGACTACTTTATTTACTGAAGCACTAGAAAGAGCATCAAAACTTCCAGAAAACCTTCAAGATATGCTTGCTGAAGAAATAATCGAATGTATTAGATTATACAACCAAAGTATTCGTTGATGGCATTGTTCGGCTAAAGATATTTTCATAGTTCATGAATAAATGACAGAGTAGGGAATTCGCCACATCGGAAGTGGCGAATTGGCAGTTTGATAACGTTTTAGAACCAGTTCAGATATTACTGGAGGATTAAGAAAAATGAGAAAGCGGTCTCAAGTAAAAACTCAAGCAAACAGCCTTTTCTCCCGTGTCTCCACGATTCTGATTCAGGCGCGAAAATCCGTTGTTCGTAATATTGACAACACCATGGTGCTAGCCTAGGACGAATGACAACCATCTAGTGTGTCATTTATAAAGATAGAGTCTTTATCAATCAATCTAAAGTCAATATGATGTAAACCACAAACCCTTTGAGTAAAATAGCTCAATCTTCTCCCTATGCAACACTTTGCGCTATTGTCAATAATAATAGTGAAGACGCAAGTATCAATGTGTATTCTATAATAGCCCAGGCTATCTGTTCTATGCAGTGTAAATTTTGTGCTATCATTTATTTGGTTAGGATGGCAGGTGTAAATACGTATGCAATCCCTATTTGCAACAGAAGTGCCTAAATTGCGATTAGGGCATGGTGCGTTTGGATCGTAATCACCAATCCTCGGCATACAGTCTTGATCTTGTACTTGAAAGAGATGGCCAGATACTATATAAGTTTTAGGCGTTACTTTTATGTTCAAATATGTTGATTTATCATCAGATGCTTTGCATGGTATTAATAGTACTAAAGAAAGAATAATCAAGTATTTCATATTACCTCTCTTACCTTTTGCGTTCGTTTATTGTGTTTTATATTGCTTAATTTTTTATTCATGAACACATATGTTGCAACAAAATAATATTCCGAAACATATTAGCCCAGCTTAAAAGACAGTGACAGAGAGCTTATCATTTCCGACATTTTTTGGAATTTCGGTGCTACAGAAGATAAACCTGTTCCCGTAAGGTTCCTGTTTGGTTCAGCGCGATTTAGAAAGTTTCAGGATGAAACTTATTGGGCACCTGGATTCACATTAAGCGTACACGGTAAATAAAATCCACCATTTAGTTATCTTTTTTTTGTTGATAAAATACTGTCAACTTTGCTTATATAATAAATATCTTAGCATATATCAACTTGATAGTAAAGTTTGTAGCGTCGCATATATTGATATTATAATTTTGTACTAGATGTTAAATATCAGAAAGGAGTAAATATGCATCATTTAGCGTCAATAACAGTTTTGTCCTTAGTTCTCTCTTGTTTTTCAAATTCATCGGATATGCAGATATCTTTGAAAGACGGTAGTTTTAAGACATATTCATTGGACGTTATTACATCTATAAAATTCACAACTTCTGCGGTATCTGTTAACGGAAAAGATGCTGGGACATATGAAAGTAGTGATATAAGAAAAATTACTTTTGTAGGTAATTCTCTCAATAAAGAAGATAAAGTCGAAGAGAATCTGAAAACACCACTATTTACAGCATCACCAAATCCATTTAATCCAACCACTAAGTTTTACATCAATAGCAAAATACAGTACATGTCATCAATTGATATTTACGATTGCAGCGGAAGTTTGGTAAAAAAATTAAAATTAATGACAGATAAAGAGTCTTTGTTTCACACTGCAGTATGGAATGGTTGTAACAACGAAGGTAAGCAAGTAGCCAGTGGAACCTATGTAGCTGTGTTAAAAAGTGGAAAAAATGTTCTGAAAACCAAAGTACTGCTTTCACGTTAAAGGAGGTTATTTATGAAATACATGAAACTTTTTATTAGTATCACCATTTTGTCTTTGGCTTTTGGTGGAGAATATTTGGCAGTACACAGGAATAATACTGTTGAGTATCTTAAATTAAGTCTGATTGATAGTTTGACATTCCCAGACTCAAATACAATACAGCGAGGAACGATTCTTAAAAGTAAGCCTTTGCTTCATAGAATTGATGAGTTCAATACTTTGGGATTGCAAGGAAGTTCAACAGATGAGAATAATTTTGGTGCTTATGGCGGAAATACATCCGCATTTGCAGCAACTCCTCTTAATTTTTCTGACATTGCTACGGATGAAGCAGTATTAGCCTCTACGCCTCTTACTGAGCTGTATGATTCAACGGGTTCATCTTTAAATATCTTGGTAGGCGATACATTAAGCGTAACAGCAACTATCAATGATGGCGTCAGTGATGAAACCATAACTGCAAAATATATTGTTATAGATAATCCTCTTATTGCAGGCAGACATGGTCCAAGTACTATTATGTATAGAGTTGCTAATATTCAACAATTTCTGCTTGCAATGGAAGACTTTATTTCGGGTATCGTTTGGCGAGGAGGAGCTGGCTCAAACGCACAAATTTATACTGCTGTAATGCCAACGGGACGAATTTGTATCCAATCCGACGTGGGAACATCTCAGCCATTGAAAAATTTATTTATAAGCTCAAGCAATGCTGTTTCAAAGTCAAAAGTATCCATGGCATTTAAATTTCCTTCGCTCATTACAGTAGGCAGTCTTGCAATGGGCGAAATGCTCTTACGACCTGCAAAGAAGAATGACTATTTCTTTAATCCATTGCTTTACGATGCGATGGGGTATGGTTTATCCCCATCAGTGTCTCAGATATTTTCTTCAAATGGATTACCTCTTGATGTTATAGTTGGTGACACAATTACTGTAGCAGGAACGGTTGGCTCTGTTGCATATGGTCCATCGCCATTGATACTAAGTGAGGTCACAGATAATGTAAACACATCAACAACGTTGCAGAATCTTACGGATTGTATTAAAAACGCATTAAACTTACCAGCATACGATAATAGTATTGCAAACAACCCTTCGGTTTCAATTGTTACGATAGGAAGTTCAGTTGTAAATCAGGCCGGTTCAATTATGGTTCGTGGACAACCATCTGCAGATTTGGCTTTGAAAAATGTTATTATAAAAAGTAGACCCAAGGATATGGCATCACGAGGCGTGGTATTTGACGCAGGTTTTGTACTAACAGAACAATAGAAGGATAAAATTGCCACGTATTCGGGTCTAACCAGTTGGTTAAAATGCAGTAAAGTTGGAGAATAATAGTGTTCAAAACAAAAACTGCGATAATCTGGTTAATAATTTGCACATCCGCCTGTATATTGAAAAATGATAGACTTAGTTGGGATATTGATATTTCTCAAGACAAAAGATGGTGTTGAGATTACAATTGATCAAGATGGTGTAGATA
>JAEUSG010000550.1 GCA_016788315.1 Fibrobacterota bacterium
CCCCCCCCCCCCCCCCCCCCCCCCCCCCCCCCCCCCCCCCCCCCCCCCCCCCCCCCCCCCCCCCCCCCCCCCCGCGCCCCAGAGTTAAACTCAACAGCGAAACCGCCAAAGTCCTCCCTGAAAATCGGTCTGGGCAACCCGGCATCAGCACAGGAGTCTCCCATTATCAGTGTCCCTCGTCCCCAAGCTTCAACATAACCAGCCCGAAAAAACAAATTTGCCAAAACTTTATTTCTTGGCAAGGAAACATGCTCTCCATTCAACTTCTCAATCGAAAGAGCCGCTGGCAAACCGCCACTATTCCAAACGACAAGCCTATCATCATAAACCTTTATCTGTGTTGCAGCACCAACATAGTCACGATGAATTATGGCATTTAATACCACCTCACGCAAAGCATTCTCAGGATATTCTAGCTTTTCGACTCTATTAAGCCCATTATATCCGATCTTAGACTTTAAATACTTAATCCTCAGAACCTCAAATATTTTGTCAACCTGAGTAAACAGATTGTCCTCGAATACATCCTGCACAGTCATTTCTGTTGGACTTAAAAAACGTCCTACTTTAACAAAACAGGATGGTGATAATTTTAATGGTGATTTTGCAAAAGCAAGAACAGCCCCTCTCTTAAGCCTTTTTGAAGAATCAACCAACATTAATCTCTCAAAAAGCTTTTCGATTGACAACTCACTTGCATTAGAAGGTAGCCTGTTTGCAGCAATTGCCATTTTAACAAATCGTTTAACCGTGTTTTTATCAATGTCAGAATATGAAAATCCATGTGCACCTGAATCATCCCAAGTAGTATGCGAACGTTGAACAAGAAAATCGTGCAGTGCCTGTTGATTTAATAATTGCGTTGTTGTTCCGCTCCTGACATAATACTTACCTTTAAGGCTTACAGGATTATGAATGCGTGGAATATGAATTACTAAAACACTTAAACCATGTTTCTGAATCACCTGTACATGCAAAACAATACCGAGAAGTGAAGTTGCCTTATTAGGCAAATCCTCAAGCAGCCTATCTACATTATGCACACCCTTAATTTTGCCATCATCAGTAACACCTACATACATTCTGCCACCATGAGAATTCGCAAAACCACATATCTGTCTGAAATAATCATCTTTCCAATCTTCTTTCAATTCTACAAGATCAGTTTCACTTGAAGGGATTAGATTCTTCTTAACTATAGCAGAGTTTTTTGTTTTCACTCCTGCTCCTCCTCTAATGCCAATTCCTCTGGTGGACGGCTAAACATAAGAAGGAACAGAAAAGGCAGAATGATCGTCTTTTGACGTAAGATAAGTCCAACATTACCAGTCATAAAGGACAACAACAATGAAAGACCAATTGTTGAAACAAGTAAGAATATTTGAAACTCATCATATATTCTAACCTTGCGAATAAATCGATACATCAAATAAAAAAGAATGAAATTTGAAATAATTGCTATTAAATCTGCCGCACCTCGAATTTGCCAAGGCAAAGGTGCAAAAAAAAGATTTAAAACATTCTTACCTATAACAAGTGGATTAAAAATCAAACCAGGATCATCCTGTAAAACTTCTGACATACCTGTACTTGATCCGCCATACGCCCCCATCTGACTACCAGCTATTAAGGTTTCTTTTATCGCATCAGTGGAAATGCCCTCTCCCTTGTCAACTCCAAGTCGTTGAAGAGATATCACCGTAAAGGCAAACACGCCTAGGACCAATAATAACGGCAAAAACAACCTCCCAAGCGCCCCTACATTATTACCATCAGGTCTTTTGTTTCTAACTCTGTAAACAAATGCAATAGAAAATGCAATCATTAAAATAGCAGCAATATGCGGTCTTAATATTTGCATCAGATACAAGATTAGTAATAATGGAAACATATA
>JAEUSG010000563.1 GCA_016788315.1 Fibrobacterota bacterium
ATCCGCAGAAATCTTTTGAGGTCGGCGGCGGGCATGGCGGTTCGCATCCGCATCTTGTGCATGAGTTCATCCGAAGCATAGTGGAAAAACGGAAACCGTGGATTGACGCAGTTACAGCTGCTAATTGGACAGCAGCCGGGATATGCGCTCATGAATCAGCAATGAAAAATGGAAAAGCTGTCCGGATTCCGTCTTTCTGATATATGTTTGTCTGTAAAGGATGAAAACTGCATTGAAATCAGATTGAAAGAAGCGGTTCTTTCAGGGAATGATGATTTTTCTTGATTTTCAGGATGGGAAAATAATTTTCATTGTGAATAAAGTGAAATCTAAAAGAAGAAGGTCGAAGTTGTTGCCGATTCCAGCAAACGGGAGAGTGTATCACTAATCAGATTTGCAGACATTAAGGATGTTGACGCACTCGCTATAGATTCAGAAATCAAAAAAGTAATATTGACCGACTGAAGAAACTTGGAGTATCGGTCGTAATTTAAACTTCACGAAATAAGTTCATTGTAAACGTCCATCATCTCTTTTTCTGTTATGCCTTCAGGCATGTGGAGTTGTATAATGAATCCTTCCAGACTCATCTTTTTCTTCAGATTCATTATACCTTCAATTGTATTGTAAATCTGAACCATTTTGCCAGCCGCTCTTATCTTTTCCAATACCTCCAGCCATTCACTTGCTTCCGGTTGGCCTGCTCCTGGAATCCATTGAACCCCTTTGAGTTTAGGAAGAGATAGCAGAAGGTCAAGATGTGGGAGTTCGCCTTTACCGTCGAGATGGAAAAAGGGGATGTCAACGTGATTGCAGCACTCTCTAATATCAGGTAATACAAATCTTTCAAACATATCCGGCGAAATCATATAAGAGAAATCACATTGGAGCATGTATGTTGTTTTTGTTGATGAGTAAATAGGTGCCCATGGAGCAAAACCTCGACCGCTTTTTTTTATACGCTCGCTTTCATCATGGTAGCATTTTAACCACAATGTTGTAATCTCATTTACTTTTTTCTCAACGATATCCGGACAGTCATATAGATCATATAAGAGTTTTTCAGAACCACGCAGGGAGGCGAGAATATCAAGATTACCGCCGAGATCTGAATAAGTAACAACGGCTTCGCTTCCAATTGAAGAGACAAGATTCTCCTGCAAGGACTTTATTCTGTTAAACCAGTAGCCATTCGTGTCAAGTTTCAGATCGATATCTGCAAGCTCCTTGTCGAGATGTTTATACCACACAGTATTTTCATCAAACCCCAGTTCAGAACCGAAATAGGTGGCCATGCTGCCCGGACCGAAATTAGTGAAACGGTATGGATATGCATCGCCCAAAAATTTGATTTGTTCGATATTGTCAATTTCAGCAGCCATAATATTCTGCATAGGTGTTGCGTTGTCGTATTGCGGAAAATACCTTTTGAAGTTTAGTGATTTGTTCGAACTGTTTGTTGAAATATTAAAAAGAATGAGAGGCCGTTTCAGTTTATTGGACCAAAATGAGTCCCATGTGCTGGAAACTTTTTTCCATTCGTCGGATGTAAATAGAGGTTTCATACAGAGTCTCCTTTAACGATTTCAGGTTTAACTATAGTTTCCATTGCAAGTCCGTTTTCCATGTTTCCAATTATCTGCTTTGCTGCTGTAGAATAGATCTTTCTGAACGATATGTCGATAGAGGTAAGTCGTACCGGGAGAGTATCCAGAATAGGCAGGTTATCGTGCGCGATGATGGATACATCACGAGGAACGCTGATGCCATTTGCCTGAAGCGCTTGAAGCACACCAACAGCTGTGATATCATTTACTACAAAGATGCTGTCGATATGGCCATTTTTGATATCCGAAAGAAGTTTCAGAGTTGATTCATATCCACCATTTATACCTAGTTCTCCGTCAACAGTTTTTATTGCTGGCGAGCCATATGCTTCTACAAAACCCTTGTGACGATGATAGCATGATTTTATGGTTGTTAACTGGCCGGTTATATGAGCAGGTTTAGTTCTGCCAGAAGCCAGGAAACATTCTGCGGCAAGTTTCCCGCCATACTCTTCATCAAGCCGAACCTGCGGAAGAATGGTATTGTCTTCGCGGAAAGCGCAAACGGCAGGAATCTTAAGGGCCCTTATTGCCTTAAGCATTTCATTGTCCTGCAAATCATGAGCAATAACTGCATCGCAGAACTTCCCACTCTTGAGCACCTTAATATCATCAATACTTTTTACAGTGATTAGCGATAATCTGTATTTAGATTGGTCGATTACGGACTTAAGGCCCCTGATAACATCTGCATATAGTGTAGATAAAAATCGGTCCGAAGCAGTTTCGATACGGCTCTTTTCTAATAGTGCAATTATACCCGTTTTTCCTCTTCGAAGAGCGCTGGCCATTTCGTCAGGAACGTATCCTAGTTTTTTTGCAACTGCAAAAATTACTGATCGCTTATGTTCTGCAACCGATTCAGGGTTGTTGTAGGCTCTTGAAACGGTGGCTGTACTTACGCCAGCTAATTCGGCTACATCATCTCTTGTCGGTCTTGCTGGAGGGGGCATGGTTAGATCCTTTAAATGTACACGTGTACAAATATATCCCTTTATCCATGCTAAGTCAATAGAAAAGTTTTTTTGATAGATATTTTACAGAGCTTTTGCGGCTTTGGTCAGTATCTCTGTAGTTTTGTCCCAGCCCATACACTCATCTGTGATTGAAACACCATATTTGAGCTCTGAAATATCGACTGGAATCTTCTGGGAACCTGGAAAGAGATTACTTTCAAGCATGAATCCAACAATGCTTTTACGACCGGAGGTACGCTGTTTTACGATATTGCTTAAAACTGTTTCCTGTGCGGTATGTTTTTTCCCGGAATTGGCATGGCTGCAGTCAATAATCATTGCCGGTGTTAGGCCATTCTCCTTGAGTCTCTTTTCAGCATCTTCAACATGAGCCGAAGCGTAGTTTGGACCATCAGAACCGCCGCGCAGAATAAGGTGCACATCTCTGTTGCCTTTTGTTCTGACAACTGCTGTCTGACCGTTGGAGTTTATCCCAAGAAAACTGTGAGGGTGGCGGGAGGATTCCATTGCGTCAAGTGCGATCTGCAGGTTGCCATCTGTTCCGTTTTTGAAACCGACCGGCATGGAGAGTCCGCTGGCCATTTCTCTGTGTGTCTGTGATTCGGTAGTGCGTGCACCTATGGCCGCCCATGAGATCATTCCGGCTATATACTGCGGCAGAATTGGGTCGAGCATTTCAGTAGCTGTTGGCAGCCCCATATTGTTAATGTCCAGCAGAAGTTTTCTGGCAATTCTGATACCCTGAAAAATATCTGCAGATCCGTCAAGATAAGGGTCTGCGATCAGTCCTTTCCATCCGATTGTTGTTCTGGGCTTTGAGAAATAGACACGCATAACAATAAACATTTTCTTTGCGAGTTTTTTCCTTAATGCGTTGAGCTTCTTAGCGTATTCCATTGCAGCTTTAACATCATGAATGGAACAGGGACCGACAATGGCCAGCATACGATCGTCCTTACCGTTTAAGATCTGCTGAATTGTGTATCGGCTGCTGTAAATCATGTCGGAAGTCTTTGACGGAACAACAAGTTCACTGTTGAGTTTTGCAGGGGAGATTAGAGGTACAACCCTTGAAATGTTTACGTTCTGAATGACTTTAGACATTATTCTTCACTTTCTTTGCTCAAATTGATTTGTAATATATCGGATGCAGGGGCCTGAATGCAACCATGCTGACGTTTGTGCGCTTTATACCCCATTTCCATGAACATCTCAGGTCTTTTAAGGGATTTAAAACCGAATTTTTCGTACAATGGATGCATATCTCTCGTCACAAGACCCCATCTCTGAAGGCGCTGAAGTTTAGGGTGAACCATCATGGCATTTACAATTGAACTGCCGATACCTTTGCGTCTGTATTCTTCAAGCACAAAAACATCCATAATCCATGCGAAAACGGCAGTATCAGTTACAACACGGCCAAATCCAAGAAGCTTTTCGGTTGAGTCGATTGCCCCAAAGCATATGGAATTTTCCATTGAAGTTCTGACCGCTTCAAAACTGCGTCCCTGAGCCCACGATGAACGATGAGTCAAAAAGTCATAGACAACCATCATGTCAATTTTTGAAAGGTCAGTTGTAATGGTGTAGGTTGTTGTGCTTGGTATACTTCCCCCCTTTTTTGCTCTGAAAAAAGGGGGGCTAGGGGGGTTCGTATTAATTCTCATATGTGAAGATGTGCAGCCTTGCCAGGTCTGTGTTCAAACTGGAGGTGGAACAATTTTTTATAATAACCGTTTTGTTCAAGAAGTTCTTCATGCCTTCCACGTTCAGCAATGCGGCCTTTTTTCATTACTAGAATCTCATCCGCTCGCTGTATAGTAGAAAGTCTGTGCGCGATAATCAGTGTTGAGCTGTTTTTGGTCAGTTGCTCAATTGAAAGTCGTACCCAATGTTCAGTTTCACTGTCCATCGCCGATGTAGGTTCGTCAAGAATGACTATAGGCGCTTTTCTTAGCATCGCTCGTGCAAGAGCTATGAGCTGTTTTTGTCCGCCGGAGAGGTTGCGTCCTTTTTCTCCAATTAATGTAAGATAGCCTTCCGGCATTGACTCTATGAATTCATTTGCACAGGCAGCTTTGGCTGCAGCGACTACCTCTTCATCAGTTGCTGAAAGCCTTCCCATTCTTATGTTGTCATAAACTGTTCCGGAAAAAAGAAAGCCCTCCTGCAGTACGAGAGCACAGTTTGACCTGAGGGATTCAATCTTTATATCCCGCAGATCATGACCGTCAAGTTTTATTGTGCCGTTAATTGGATCGTAAAAGCGCATCATGAGATTTACTATGGTTGTTTTCCCTGCTCCTGACATTCCGACGAGAGCAACGGTTTTGCCTGGCTTAATAGAGAATGTTGCATCGTTCACAGCCGCCTCTTCAGAACCTTCATATGCAAAACGGACATTAGAAAATTCCACATGACCTTTTACCGATTCGAGCTCTAATGCATCTTTCTTCTCTTCGGGGTTAGGGGTTGTATCAAGAACCTCGTAGATTCTTTCGATACTGGCAAGCCCTCGCTGAACAACCTGTACCATACCGACAAAGCGCATGAGCGGCTGATAGAGAAATCCAACATATGTATAAAAAGCAACCACTTCTCCTATGGACATTGTTGACTTCATTACAAGCCAGCCGCCGTAAAAAAGAACAAGCACAGTCCCGAGAATAGTAAGAAATTCTCCCGTTACCTGAAAAACAGCATTTTTTGTATAGGTGCTGATTCTCATTTCCATGTCAGCATCAAGGAAACTTTTAAATTTCTCTCCTTTGTGCTTTTCCAGCGCAAATGATTTTATGACACGTACTCCGGCAACTGCTTCACTGAATTCACTTGAAAGCTCAGAATAATTCTTCTGGATCTCTCTATTCTTTTTTCGTAAAAGCGGTCTGAAATGGCGAAAGTTCAAATAGTAAAGCGGCATAATGGAAAGTGAAGCAATTGTGAGTGGAACACTCATGCTGAATAGCATAACAAGAACACCGGCAACTACAACCAAATCTGTGACAAGGTTAAGCAGAGAATTTGTTGTCATGTTTTCTACATTCATGACATCATCGAGCATACGGGTCATTACGTCACCCATAGGTGTATGGTCGTAATAGCGACTTGAAAGCAGCTGGAGCTGACGCATCAGCCTAAGTCTGAGATCGTATATGAAACCGTAACCGAAGCGCAGCATCTGCTGGTTACGACGCACTGTTAAGAAACCCCTTATAGCGTAGGCAACAAGTATCAGAATAAAGAATATGAAAGCTTCACGCACTTTTGAGTGCGGGATGAAGTCATCAAGCATTGTCCGTATAAACTGGGGGAGCAGTAGCTGAATGCCTGATACTGCAAGCATAAGCACCACTCCCTCAATGAGGTAGCGCTTTAGCGGCATTGTATCACGAACATAACGGCTGAAAGTTGTCATCGGTATATACAGTTTAAAATAACTGTATATACTGACTGAACTCAAAGCTTACCTTAGCAAAGTTATCCGTTTCTGTAAAACCGTTTTGCCATATTGAAGTTTAAGGATGTAAATACCACTACTCACATTTTTATTGTTCGCTGAATTGGCATTCCAAACGGTAGTTAAAGAGCTCTCTTTTACAACACAGTCCTCAAGTGTCTTAATGAGTTTCCCATCAGTTGAAAAAATGGAAAGCTTTACCCTGTCTACCGGATTTAGAGTTGCAGGAAGTGATACAGTTATTTTCGTTACCGGGTTGAAGGGGTTTGGATTTGCTGAAAGAGATAGTGTGGTACAGTTATCTCTTACCTTTTCACCAGCACTTGCTCGCGATGCGGCAATATTTGATATCGAGGAGACATTTCCTGCGCTGTCGTAGCTCACAACGGCTGCATACCATGTTGTAGAGGTGTCAAGGTCAGGAATGTTCATGGTTTCAGATGTTCCAGCTTCCTGAGGCACTGGTTCGCCTAAGATATTCGGAAGCGCCCAAAAGGATTTTGCCACTTTCTGGGTGTAATTAACAGCTTTTAATTCAAGCGCCTGAATAGTGTAGGGGAGTGAGTCTCTGAGATCCGGCCATCCAGTTTGTGTTTCCTGGTTCCATTTTTCTGCTATGTCAACCATTGGCACCTTTGATACTTTTACCTGATAGTATGCGGCGCGACCAGAGGAACCGTTTCCACCAGGGGCTGTCCATCTTAGTTGTAAACCGCCTGATGATGATGGTGAAGCAGTGAGATTCTGGACTGCTGAAGGAGGCACAGCATCGAGCGAATCACGCTTATGCATCGCTATGTAAAGGTTGATTGCTTTAAGATCTGACAGTTTTTGTCCCCAGGCATCCCAGCCATCTTTCAGAACAGGGAGAAAATCTGTTCGTCCACTCGCAAGATAACTGAATATAAAACCGCCAAACCCTTCAGACGCTGAGGAATAATAACCTCTGCCGCCATTCTGATCGCTGTTTAGTGACCATTTGAATTTATATGGTTTACCGCTGTAACCGTAATCACTCCACCCGCTGTAGGTAAAGCCGCTCCACCTGCCGAGAGAATCCTGATTCATGCGCCACATCATTGATCTGCCGGCGAAAATCAGAGCATCACGGATTTCTTCATCATCCGTTTTCATAAGGAAACTGTAGAGCGCCTCCATTCCTATGCCTATCTGGAAATCAGAGCCTGAATAGTATTTTGGAATTGTGATACCGGGATGGTCTGTAGCCCATGGAGTATTGGCCGGAGAGCAGTACAGTTCGTCTCCTGCAATCGCCAGATAGCCTATCGGATTGCGCCGGATTACATTTCGCAGAACATATGTACCCAGTTTTGCCGGATAAAAGTATTTGTAGTCACCGGTAATTTCATATGCATGGTTGGCAACCATTGACGGACGGGCAACATAACGCGG
>JAEUSG010000598.1 GCA_016788315.1 Fibrobacterota bacterium
GCGATATATTTATAGTACAAAGAAAGGTGGATTATGGAATTTATACCAAATTATCAGAACTTAGTTGATGCAGCAATGAACAAGAGACCTAAAAGGCTTCCTCTTTATGAACATGTTGTTGACAGTGAAATCGTTGCAGCAGTTCTGAATGAAGAGATTGTTGATATAAAAGATAATTCCAAGGAACAGGTTGAAAAATATGTTGATCAGCTTTGTCGATTTTATAAACACTTAACGTATGATACAGTGAGTTTTGAGAGGGGTGTAGGATTAATCTTACCCGGACATGGTGCTATATATGGAGGTAAACTAGGGCCTATTCAGAATCGTGAAGATTTTGAAAAATTTCCTTGGGAAAAATTACATGGCTGGTATTGGGATAGATTTACAATCCATTTTGACGCTCTGCGAAAATATATGCCGGAAGGAATGAAGGCGGTTGGCGGTCTTGGTATGGGTGTATTTGAGATTAGTGAAGACCTTGTGGGTTACGAGCCCCTTTGTATGTTGCAATATGACGATCCTCAACTCTTTGGAGAGATATATCAGCGTATAGGCGATCTCATGGTAAGTCTTTGGAAAACTCTGCTTGATAATTATGGAGATGTTTGTTGCGTGTGTCGCATGGGTGATGATTTGGGGTTTAAGAGTTCAACCCTTTTAGCGCCAGATGTAATCCGTGAACATGTAGTTCCTCAATATATAAGGATTGTTGACCAGATACACAGCTATAATAAACCATTTTTGTTCCACTCCTGTGGCAACATTTTTCCAGTTATGGATGATATCATATCACGGGCAAAGATTAATGCAAAGCACAGTAATGAAGATCAGATAGCGCCATATGAGGAATGGATATCAAAATATTCTGACAGAATAGGACTTTTCGGAGGTATTGATGTGAATGATCTTTGTCTGAAAACTCCGGATGAGATTTACAGTCTTGTTATTGAGAAAGGAACTAAATTCAGGATTTCGGCTAATGGCTATGCTCTTGGCTCGGGTAATTCTATACCCAAATATGTTCCTCTTGATGGTTACAAGGCGATGATTAAAGCCGTACAGGAAATTCGAGTACGTGAAGACGGGTAATGCAAATGCTCTGATCAAGCCATAGATGTGTTATCTGGTTGCCCACAGCATCCCACGGATAACGATCTCCTTTGCCTCGTAGATTCCGTAGTCTTTGTAGGTATGGCCCAGTTTGCCACAAAGATGCGGCCTTTACCATATGTTTTTGTATAAGCATACGGCATTGCTGTTCCAGCTGTGTAAAGATCTGAATCGCCATATTCTCCGCTGAAGGTTGTTTGGCATAGCACGTGAACACTTGGATCGATATGAATGAAATACTGTTCACTGTCCGGCAGATCGAAGTCTTTTAGCCCCTTGACAATCTCATGATCTTTGACTTTGTATTGTTAACTAAAAGACAAAAAGTACATTGATTCGGAGTAAAGCAATACTTGCGAGGTAAGAGACTCTATAATCCTTTGCGATATTCATTCTGATTTATAGAATGTTTTTTCATAAAGTGGTATAATGCACCGTTACTTGTATGAAGTGCTTTAACAACAGCAGAAACTTTTCCGCTATGTTTTTCCAGAAGGCTTCGTATAATTCCCGGTTCTGTTTTACATAGCAACCGACTATTGACTTCTCTATATGAATCGTTTTTGACTGAAAGATCAAACTCTATTAGATCGCCGGAAATTGTAGATGCTGTGCAAAACAGTACGACCCGCTCAATTGCATTTCGCAGTTCTCTGATATTACCAGGCCAATTATGACTCTGTAGCTTTTTTATTGCTTCATCTGTAAAACCGGTTATTGATTTACGATACATAATGTTGAACATAGTCAAAAAATGGTGCGCAAGTAATGAAACATCTTCTTTTCTCTCTTTTAAAGAAGGAACCCTCAGCTGAAACACATTAATTCTATAATATAAATCCTCTCTAAACGTGCGTTCAGCTATCAAAAGTGGCAGGCTTTTGTTGGAGGCAACTATACAGCGGACATTAACTTTAATAGCTGAAGTCCCTCCAATTCTGGTAATACTAAAATCGTTTAAAAACTGAAGCAGCTTGGCCTGAGTTTCAAGAGAGAGATTGCTGATTTCGTCAAGAAAAAGAGTTCCGCCATTAGCCCTTTCTATCAGACCAATAAATCTTGAATCGGCACCGGTAAATGCACCTTTTTCGTGGCCGAACAGCTGACTTTCAATTAAACTTTGTGGAAGAGTAGTGCAGTCAAGTTTGACAAATGGTCCTTTGCATCTCTCACTCTTTTCATGAATATATCTTGACAACACTTCTTTACCGGAACCGGTTTGCCCTTCGATAAGAATAGTTGCTGTAGTAACTGCCATTTTGTCTGCCCACGATCGTACATCGTTCATGACAGAACTATTTCCAATGAGTCGTCCTTCATTGGATACAGACTGTACCTTTTCTAAAACCGCTTCCAGTTTTTTAGCTTTTTTGGCTTCAACAACATATCGCTTGTTAAGACTGGACTCATACTTTTTGCGCTCAGTTATCTCATAAAGTGTGTAAGCAGAAATATTATGAAAAAAATTGTGCCTGCTTAATCCTGCCGGATAAATACGATCCATAAGGAAATAACGGTGCTTTCCAGAGGGAAGTTTCATACTTACCTCTTTAGAATCAGCGGAAGATTGAACCTCTGTTTTACATAATCCAATCTGCATACCTATAATCTTTATAGGAGAAAGCGTACGTCGTCCGATAGAAATAAAAGTAGCACCCCGTTCAATAAATTCAGGATCATAATAACCGAATACCAGCACCTTATCAACATGCAGAGAAAGTGTCTTTCCTCGTTTACAGATCGACATCATATGTTCGGTTTTACTCAACGATGGACTCTGATTTTCCTTTGTACAAATTGTGTATCCACACCTCTTTAATACCCAAAAATCCCCCTCGGGCGACATTCCAGCCATATAGCCAAGTGCGTCAAGGCTGGGGCCTTCTTCCCGTTTGGGATCTCCAATATAAATTAGAGGCCACTCTTCAGAAGTTGATAAAAATGTAAGATGAACGACAAAGTCGCTATCGCCTAGATCAAAGTGTGGTTTTACTGTTAACGCATCTTCCTTTTCCGGCAAATCAGGGGTATTATCATATATAAAGTTATAATTTGCATCCGGGAGCAGGCTGTATTCATTAGTATGCTGTAAACGTCTGAAATGAGGTGTAGGGGTAATAATTTCTGATAGTGGATAATTTAGCAGCTTCTGCGGAGAGCAGTTCAAATGCGATACTGCGTCAAGGAAAAACTGATTGAAGCCGACTAACAAATCTCTCTCTTCGTCCACATAAATGAGGCGTGTCGATTGACCCATTCCAATATCAGGAAGAATATTATGAAATGAAATTCGACCTAAAAGCTGATTCTTATCTATTCTGGTTATGCGGATTGACGATAAAGGCAAATGTGAGTAAAAGTCCTTCTCCGAAATTGTTACCTGAAAACTTTTTTCTGCAAGAAAAGAAATTGTCTCATTTTGTGACGGGTAGTCTTCTGTGATTCTAACCGGATAATAATCGAGAATAGTATTCCTTTTACGCAGCTCTTTAATTATCAGTTCATCTTTTCGATTGTCATAAATACGTTGAATGTCGCCATTATTATTCATTATCAAAAAAATGAACGGGGGTGCCTCTTTTTCAGAGAAGTATTCCAGAAATTCAAGATATGATTTATTTGTCTCCAAAAACTCTAAAATCTCCATTGGAGATACTATAGTATATAAAAAAGCCTAAAATCCACATATTTAGCTTATATTAATTGGCATGATAGTTGTAATACTCCATATAAACACATAAACGGAAGGAGCAATTATGACGCTTTTTATTTCAGCCATACTCATGCTTTGTGCAACACTCGTTTACAGCTCAGCTCTTAGCGATGCTGCGGGTTCATTAAAGGTAGGCGAATGGAAAGAATTCACCTCAAACGGCTACAATCAGAATCTTATTATGCTGGATGTGAATGGAGTGTACGGTTCAACGGGCTGTACCGATTGGAGTGAAAATCTTTCATGGGACCCTGTCAGTCGTACTGTTTACTTTCTGGGGGCAGGACATTATCGTGCATGGAAATTTATCAACTACTCAGAAGCAACCGATTCCTGGCAACAGAATACCTATCTGCCAGACTCATGCATGTACACCGGCGGTGCCTGTATAATGCACGCTTATGACCTTGCGACAATCGATACCGACAGCGGACGCTACTACTCCCCTCGAGGCAATTCTCTTTCACAATATGATATTGCGACTAATAAGTGGAAAACATTTGTTATGACAGGTCTGAACGCTTCGTTCGGTGCCTGCATGAAATACTTTCCCCCGCGAAAAGGTTTTATAGCGATAGACAATGGAGGAAACATTTTACGAGCAGATCAAAACCAGGGTTCGGCCTGGACAACAGTACGCGCCTCCCTACTCTCAGGCCCCTACTATTTCATGGGTGAATACAGCGGCCGGGCAAAAAAACTCTATTTTGGAGGTGGCGGACGTTCTCAGGATTTTTATAGCATCGACAGCTCTCTGGATATCGAGAAGCTGCCTGATGTACCAGGTGGACTCCATCCATCATACTGTTCTTACACTACAGATCCGGTTACCGGTAATCCGCTCCTTCTAACCGACACCGATACTCTTTACAGCTTTGACACTGAAGCAAAACTATGGATAAAACACAGTAATCGCAAGCCACCATTTACAGCTCATGCCCTGACTGTAAACATACCTGAGTACGGAATAATAATGTACGCCGTTGCTCAGGGAGGATACAAGGTTTACTTATACAAACACTCAAGTGCACAGGACACACTTCCCCTTGTTTCTCTAAACGGTTATGGTCCAGACTCACTGGAACAATTTCTTTCAGCCCCTTTAACAGCTATCGCAGAGCATCCCGGTGCATTATTTGACACAGTGACAGCTTCCTGTGCATATCGCTCTCTTACTCCCTCAATTGCAGACGTAAACGGCGACGGAATAATGAGAAGCCTTTCCATTGGCACTGCAAAAATAGAAATTATCAAACAAAATGGACGCGATACTGTATCAGTGCGCATAGTTGCGAGTACAGCTGTTCTTGATTCCATACGTATTCTGCCAAAGGCCAAAGGTATACTGAATGGTGATACATTTCATTTTCATGCAACCGGCTATTTCCACAAAAAATCAGAAAAATTCTCTATCAACATTGATTCATTTGCAAATTGGAGTGTATCAGACCCGGCTATAGCTTCTGCTGATTCAGGGCGGGTGAAAGGGTTGTCCGTTGGCGGGCCGGTTATAGTTTCTGCAACCCTCCAGTCGATCGCAGGCACGTGTTCATTAACGGTGTGGCCGAAGCCAGCGATAATCAAACGGATTAACTTCCAGGTAACAACAACGCCATACGGTTACGGCTGGTCAATAGAAAATGGCCAGAGCTTTTCGAGTGCTAAAGGTATGGGCTGGAGCGGCTCTGTAACTACCAGGGATGATCGAAATGGAAGCAGCTTTCTTCTAAAAAGTTTTGTTCTGGGAACAAATGCAACTTTTAGAATTGATTTACCTAACGGAAATTACACTTTAAAAGCCGCGATGGGAGACAATGTTTACGGTGTTAATTCAAGAAATTGGATGACACTTGGTAGCGATACAGTAGCACGCAAAGATTCCGGAGAAGCAAATGGGATAACCATCTCCAATTTCACTGTGACAAACGGCAGTGCAATTTTTACAGTTAACGGATCTCTAAACTATCTGGTGATAATCAGTGATGAAGGGATAGATATAAATCTGGTTGCAGATGACGGCCTTCTGCCTCCTGGCCACGTACAGATGGAGATAGACGAAGCCATAACAGCAAAGAATCAAAAAATGGTTGTATTTCCAAACCCGTTCAATTCGACATCCACTCTTACTTTTAATGGAATACCGGATATTGCAACAGTACTGTCCATTTATGACATACAAGGAAGGCTTGTTAAAACACTGATTGAAAGACCTTTACAAAAATCTCACAATTCAATTAAACTTAGCGGTAAAGATTTTCCGGCAGGTATTTACATGGTGCGCTTTATGCAAAAAGGAAGGAAAACGCTGGAAACCAAGATGATGCTCGTTAAGTAAGAGAAAGCCCTTTTTTAAATCATAAATATCAACCCCTCTATTTTTTAAATACAAATAGAGGGGTAGCCTGTCGATGTCAAGACTCTTTGCAGTATCACTTACAATTCCACTACTCTTTTCCAGCGCAGCTCTGATAATTTCAGGATCTGTTTCCCGCACTTTATAGGTAGTTTCTAATCTTTTCAGGTCCAATACAAAACTCAAGCTCCTCTTTCTCTATCACTCTACCATTTGACATTATTTGTGATAATAAATTATGGTTGTTACTTCATAAACAACAAAAGGACTACACTTAGATGGCGACCAGGGCAGCCCACAACAACCCACGAAGTATTATCTCTCTTGCTTCATAGATCTCGAAGTCTTTAAAAGTGTGCCCCCAGTTTGCCACAAAGATGCGCCCTTTACCATATGTTTTTGTGTAGGCATACGGCATTACTGTTCCAGCTGTGTAAAGATCTGAGTCGCCATATTCTCCGCTGAAGGTTGTTTGGCATAACACGTGAATGCTGGGATCTATATGAATGAAATACTGTTCGCTGTCCGGCAGATCGAAGTCTTTTAGCCCCTTGACAATCTCATGATCTTTGTCAGTGATTTGGACACGATGAGAAGGTATGCAGTTCCCGGGATGAGCCACCCATTGGGCACCGGTCATCCACTGGTATGCGGTGTTTTCACGGAAGGAGTCGATAATTCCGCCATGCCATCCGGCAAAGCCTGTACCGGAACGGACTGCTGATAACAGACCTTCAGACTCCTCTTTTTCTATTTTGCTCATTGTAAAGCATTGAACTATGAGATCCTGCGCTGCCATCAGATCCTTATCAGCATAACATTTTAGGTCGTTGCGGACTGTAACGTTAAAATCCTTCTCACGAAGGAGAGGTTCGAAAACATCGATGGACGCTTTAGGAGTATGACCATCCCAGCCGCCCCAGACCATTAGTACGTTTTTCATTCCTGTTTTCTCCTTTAGTCCAACATGCCGGGCATGAGTCCAAGCGGCAAAGCTGCAGGACGTTCACATGTGCTTGACAATATTATGCTTTTGCCCTTTATAGATGCTTCTGCCGATGCTTCCATGATATCCAGAACGTGATAGGCAAGTTCTCCGTTCGCACGATGTGGGCGGCGAGAAGCAATTGCAGAGGCCATGTCGGCAACTCCAATACTTCTGCTGTTTTCGGTGTAACCGTGTGTGAGCGGAACATCAAACCACTCCTTACCGTTTCGCGTAATTCGAACGGGGCCGCTGAAGGTGTTAGGATCCGGAACACTGAGTGTTCCTGTTGTTCCATATATTTCAATTCGTGGTAGTTGAGCACCCTTGCAGTCAAATGACATTATCATTGTGCCAATAGCGCCGGATTTAAAATCCAATACAGTGGAGTAATGTGTAAGAGCTTTGACATCCATGATTTTACCATGTTTCGGAGCACTTGTGATCATGCGTTTCTTATGTACAGTTTTAGCTGACCCACTTACCCTTGTTACAGAACCAAGCAAATTGATTAACGCTGTGAGATAGTAGGGACCCATATCAAGCATGGGGCCGCCGCCTTTGTCATAGTAGAATTCAGGATTAGGATGCCAGCTTTCGTGTCCAGGGCACATCATAAAGGCAGTGGCGGCGACTGGTGTTCCAATCCAATTGTCATCAATTAGTTTGCGGCATGTCTGAATTCCTCCGCCAAGAAAAGTATCTGGAGCAGAGCCAACACGCAGTTTTTTTGCCTTTGCTTTTTGAATAATTTTTAGCCCCTCTTTGCGTGTTACTGCAAGAGGCTTTTCTCCATAAACATGTTTACCAGCTTCCAACGCTGCAATTGCTACATCAGCGTGCGCTTTGGGGATTGTCAGATT
>JAEUSG010000690.1 GCA_016788315.1 Fibrobacterota bacterium
AATCATTGAGGTGTTGACATTTTTAGGAGAATAAGTTCCATCGGGGAATTCTGTTACACCCCACCCTTTTGCCTTTTCTATCGGCAGGTTTGATGGAAACGGATAAACAGTCTTGACATAATCACCATTTTTATCGTACTGACGAATTACATAAAGATTTCCGAACCAGTGCTGATGTCTGAATGGGCCTGGTGCGCCACAAACATAAACTGAACCATCTTTTCCAACAACAATACCCTGCATTGTGCCATGTCCCATTATTGACGAACTATATGTTGGTGTAGTAAAAAAGTAATATGGGTTGCCTCCCACCATAGAAACTAACCTGGCACCCATTCCTGCCCGCACTCTTACACGCACAACGTTATCCGGAACTGAAACGAGTTGACCAAAATCGTTTTTACCGTCCCAGACAAGTTTCTGATGAAGAGAATCTCTGATAAGCGGGGCGGGTGCTTTGCTTCCAAGCATGCCACCTGCCAGATGGCGAATTACTGTTGAATCGCTGATATTAATGATAGATACTGCCACATCACAAAAACGGTTTAAAGAGAACTCAACAGTCCATTCTGATGAACCTGTTTTAACTAATGTTGGCTGGTCAGTAAATAGCGGTTCCTGAGCAAAAGAGACAATGGCTACCAAAAAAAGAACCAGAATAGTCGAAGATAGTTTCATAGCTCCTCCGTTTTAATATTTGTTATTGAAGAGCATGCAATATATAGGCCAAGATAATAATGCTAAAATTGTGGTTTTTGGGCTATTATAGGACAAACTATAACATATTAGTCATTTTAGATATTTTAAAATTATTTTGTTTTTTCTTCAAATCCCTGTCTGTACGAATCTGGGTTTATATCATGCTTTTTTAAAAAGTAGTAGAAAGAACCGGGTGATGCACCAATTTCGCTAACTGCAGCGGCAATATGGCCATCATGTTTTTTAAGCAGCTCTTTTACAAATTCCGGTTTGGTCTGGTTCATACGGAATTTCATTTTATGAAACTTTGTCTTTTTATTTTCAAGATTGTTATTATATGAATCAAACTGTATTAGTTCCATCTCGATTTCCTGGCCAGGCGCAAACAAAATTGCCCGCTCAATGCAATTTCTAAATTCTCTTACATTGCCCTGCCAGTTATGTCTTTCCAGTTTAGCCACTGCTTCAGGTAAAAATTTAGTAACATTCTTATCATAGATTAAATTGAAATATTCTCTGAAATGATTCAACAGTTCCGGTATATCTTCTTTACGTTCATTCAGCGATGGCAGAGCAATCTGGAAAACAGAGATACGGTAAAAGAGATCCTCTCTAAAAGTTTTTTCTGCTATCATTTCCTTAAGATTTCTGTTAGATGCCGCAATACAGCGAACATCAAGTTTTACAGAAACATTGCCGCCAATTCGGCGAACAGTAAAGTCATTCAGAAACTGCAGTAGTTTAGCCTGTGTTTGCTTGTCCATATTCTCGATTTCGTCAAAGAAGATGATCCCGCCATTTGCCTGTTCCAAGAGGCCCTTATGTGTACTTTCAGCTCCTGTGAAAGATCCTCTTTCATGTCCGAATAGTTGACTTTCAAGCAATGAATGCGGTATAGATGCACAATCCACTTTTAAAAAAGGCCCCTTGAAACGCTTACTTAGATTGTGAATTGTTTTAGCTAATACCTCTTTTCCGCTGCCTGTCGGGCCCTCGATAAGAACTGTTGCGTCAGTTGCAGCAACCTGTTTGGCCCATGTCTGTATCGCTTGTGCTTTGCTGCCGCTGCCAATGAAAGGTGTTTTTCGGATTATGGGTTCTAATCGGTCAACCTCTTTTTCAAGAGATTTGGCCCGCTTTGCTTCAAATTTATACTTAACATCAAGCGCATTAAACTGCTCTTTCATTTCCGTTACATCGGAAAGGAAGTAGGCGGCAACATTATAATACATTGGATTATTTGAGAGAGATTCATTATAAAAACGCTGAAGCCGAAATACCTTCTCTGTCGGAGTTGGATGAAAAGTTGCTATCAAATCAGAATCTGAAAGGTCTTCGATAGGTGAGTCCCAGCTTTTTAAAGAGCAGCTCTTAATTCCACAACTCTCGCTTTGTCTTAGCGCTATGCCGACATAAGTGTTTTCTGAAGCCTGAAAGTCAACATCCAAATAGGAAATAACAGGATTGTTGTTACATATAATTGATATAGTTCTTTTTTTTATGGTTATCGTTATGCTATACGAATCATAGCATCTGTCAACTATAGCGGCTGCAACAACATAGCCTCTTCTTTTTAGCACCCAGTGTGTTTTTTCAGGATTCATGCCGAAACGGTAACCGCGAGTATCAGGATATCGTTGTGAGTCGGGGTGACCGGAACAAATGTAAAATGATGCAGGGGTGCCGGACTCACTTTCGGTTACGAGAGTAAATGATAAGCCATATTTATGTGTGTCAATATTGTTTTTAAAGAAAACGGACGTTTCCTCTTTGTCTGCTATCCAATGAACCATGGATTTAGAAAATGTCCATGCCCCTTTTAGGTTTACAAGACTGTTTGACCACGATTCTTCCTGTAGGCTGAAACGTACTTCGTTAATATTAGGAAAGTCAATAGCGGTATCTCTGTATGGCCCATTTAGATATACCGGGAAGTGCTTGAAAATATCTGAAAGAGGAATATTTAGTGCATCGTCAGCTGTTTTGTAATTGTTTTTTATGCAATTATAAAAATTGTGGCTGAAGCCGATTATCTGTTTCTTTAATTGGTCAATGTAGAGAGTGTGAAATTGATTTTCTGTTCGTGAGTTTGGCAAAATATCCTGAAAAGAGATACGACCAAAAAGAAGATCAGGTGTTATTGATGAAAACCTGATGAGTGATAAAGGAAGTGAAGTAAAGAAACCTAATGTTTCAACGAAAAAGGAAAAATTCCTGAGTGCTTTTGAAGAAACCATGCTATTCGTCTCAAAACTATCCTGTGCCGGCCACTCAAAGAAATAACTGAGTTTTTTTTGACTATTAATTTCATTTATTATAGGTGTAAATCGAGGATTGTAAAAAATCTCCACGATATAACTATCCATGTGACATAAAAAGTAGACGTATTGGGGTTGTTCTTTAACAGAGTACTCCCTAATAAACCGAAGATATTCATTTTCTTTATCCATAACATTTTAAAATATTTAAAATGACTAAAATTAGCTATTACTACTTTTAATGAATTCTTAATGCTATTATATTAAATGAGTTAGAAGTATTTACTAAGGCATGTTCTTTGCATCATATTATGCGATTAAATATTCAAATAAACTAATAATGGGAGAACACGATGAATCTTAGAGCATTATCGTTATCTTTTGTTCTACTAATCTCACTTTCCGGGTTTTCTCTTATCAATGTTCCGCTTGAAGCGCAAAACTGGACTGGTGATACGCGTATTGGTGAACCTGTAACGGCGGGAGTCCCTTTACCGGCTGGGGCTATCTCTGATTTATCAAAATTACGTATAGTTGATGGTTCCGGGAACACTGTTCCCGCTCAATTCAAGCCATTGGCAAGATGGTGGAAAGAGCGGGCAAAAGGGATTGCAGTACCATCAGTGAAATGGGTTCTTTGTGATTTTCAGGCGACCTCAATCGCTGGAAAAAACAAAGCTGACTTTTTCCTGCGTGACGACAACACATCCACTCCAGCTTCATCATCACTTTCTGTAACAGAAGATGCTTCAGCGGTAACGGTTACTACCGGTCCGCTTAGATTTTCCCTATCAAAACTTCGCTTCAACCTTTTTGATGAAGTCTGGATTAATGGTAATAAGGTGGTTTCTTCCAGTTTACAGAATGGTGGTTTTGTAA
>JAEUSG010000705.1 GCA_016788315.1 Fibrobacterota bacterium
TATTTGGGCCGGAAACGACAAACATGGATTTTCAGTTGCGTCAGGTGTCTATTTTATTCGAATGACATCAGGAAATTATTCGGTTACCCGAAAAATTGTGCTTAGCCGATAGCACTTATTCTTCAGGAAGCGCTTCGTTAATCAGGTATTTGGCTGATATCGATTCTAAAGATATCTGTACCGTATTGCCGGCTGCAATCAGACGTAATGCATCAAGATCTGATTTCCATGCGATATCATTTGGTGCAAGAAGACAGAAACGACCGGGGCCGTGCTCGGTAAACAGTTTGCCATCCTGGTAGTAGTAGTGGCGATCTGATCTATCTGTAGGAAATGCGTGCATAGCCGGTGGCATATCCTGCGGGCGGAACCATAGTTTTATTTCACGTTCAGCATCCTCTGCATTAGCAGAGGCATGGAGCAGGTTATCAATTCTGCGGTCGACTGTTTTACCACTGCAGTCCTGCACTATCTGAATTGTGCCAAGTGACCGGATACATCCGGGATGAGTCTCTCTTGCAACATGCGGATCGGTTGGGCCGCAGATCTCTCTGATCTTCTTTACAGCATCTGGCCCCTGCTGTACAATTGCTATAACTCGCCGCTTTTCTGGGTTTTCCGGCCAATGAATTCTACCGCAGATATAATCAAGTAGTGCAGGAAAAAAAGGTTTGGCTTTGTGTTCAGCATAATGAGCTTCTGCAAGCATTTTGTGTACATGAACAACCTTGAAGCCTGCAAATCGAAGACCGGTATGATATTCGGACAGGTTAAGAAGGCAGTACCCAGTAAGTGAATTTTTTAATGCATCCGGTTTAACAAGTATTAATGTCTGTTCCATATTCATGCGCAAAATATACTCAAATTATTTCTCAAACTCCACGGGCAAATTCACTTGGGGAAACACCAGTTTGTTTCTTGAAAATACGGGAAAAGTATAGAGGATCGGCATAGCCAGACATAAAGGCCGCTTGCGAAACATTAATCCCTGGCTTTCGTAGAAATTCTGAGGCCTTTCTTATTCTTATGTCTGTCAGTACCTCTATAGGGGAGCGGCCAAGGCTTCTCTTGAAAAGAGCGCTCAAATATTCCGGTGTTACATCAACATAAGCCGCCAGAGAATCCCTGCCCAGATCTTCGGAATACCGGCTTTCCATGAATGCAATTGTCTGTTTTACCTTTGCAGGTATCTCCTGACCATTTTTATGCAGTCCCCGTTTGAACAGCAGTAAAATAGAGTTGAGTAACGAAAGCATTAAAGGGATGGATTCGTCTGTCCGCTGAATGAATTCCGAAGCGATTGTTCTGAATATGGAAGGTGTTACCGGATTTAATCCGCATCGGCTGACAAGATAGGAAGGGGAGAAGTCTGAACTGAATGAAAAGTGGATACAGCTGATGATGCATTCTTTATCCAATAAACATTCAAAAATATGGGTCACGTTAGGGGGTATCAGCAGAACGTCTCCGCGGGAAAGCATGCATTTCCTGATTCCATTTTCTTCATAAAATGCTTCCCCTTCAACAATCAA
>JAEUSG010000717.1 GCA_016788315.1 Fibrobacterota bacterium
ACGCTGGAAGCCCTTTTTACAACTGTCACCAATGTTAACTTTGACCCTGAAAGATTGGAAACAGTGATAAGGGAAGGCGAAGAAATTAGAAAAAAGGCACTAAACCTATACTCTTCAGTAAAACCTGGCGGAGTGAAAGAAAACGAATTACCTGCTGCCGCCAAATTTTCACCCGACGAAACACTTGGTGAACTGGTTGCTGATGGTGAGGAACACGGCATTTTAGGCGATAAGGTTGACGAAGATATCCGTTCCTTGCAGCAGCTGCTCATCTACGGTCTTAAAGGTATGGCGGCTTATGCAGATCATGCCTATGTACTCGGCAAAAGCGATGCAAAAATCTTTGCCTTCTTCCATGAAGCCCTTGCAGCGCTGAACAGAACCGACCTCGCCGTCGGTGATTATGTAAGCCTTAACATGAAGTGCGGTGAAATCAATATCACAACAATGGCTTTGCTTGACGAAGCACATACAACACGTTTTGGCCACCCTGTACCAACTCCTGTCTCCACAGGAACCAGGAAAGGCCCGGCAATTGTTGTTTCCGGTCACGATCTTCTTGATCTTGAAGCCCTTCTGGAACAGACAAAAGGCACAGGTGTAAACATCTATACGCACAGTGAAATGCTTCCTGCCCATGGATACCCAGGCCTCAAAAAGTATCCGCACCTTGCAGGTCACTTCGGTACTGCATGGCAGAACCAGCAGAAGGAATTCGATGGTGTTAAAGCAGCATTCCTCTTCACGACAAATTGCATCCAGAAACCTAAGGCAACCTACGCAGATCGTGTGTTCACAACCGGTCTTGTAGCATACCCAGGCATGAAGCATGCACGAAACCGTGATTTCAGCGAAGTTATAGCGAAGGCAAAAGAGCTTGGCGGATTAGAAGAAACAAAAGGGGGCACATTGACCACCGGATTCGGTAGAAATGCAGTGCTTTCGGTTGCAGACAAAGTAATTGATGCAGTTAAAGCAGGAAAGATAAAGCGCTTCTTCCTTGTTGGTGGCTGCGATGGAACGAAACCAGGCAGAAACTATTACACTGAGTTTGTTGAGAAATCACCAAAAGACACAGTAATTCTTACTCTCGCATGCGGTAAATTCCGTTTCAACCACCTCGACTTAGGTGATATCGGTGGAATTCCCCGTCTGCTTGACGTAGGGCAGTGTAATGATGCCTACTCTGCTGTTGTAATCGCAACAGAGCTTGCCAAAGCATTCAAGTGCGGAGTGAACGACCTTCCTCTTAATCTCATATTGTCATGGTACGAGCAGAAAGCGGTAGTAATCCTTCTGTCGCTCCTCCACCTTGGAATAAAGGGTATAAGACTTGGACCTACACTTCCTGCATTTATCACACCGAACATCCTTAAGTTCCTTGTAGATAATTTTGATATTAAACCTATCAAGACAGCTGATGAAGATCTCAAAGCAATAATGGGCTGATGATCGCCAGTGATTTAGTTAGTTGATTTTGATGCCAAGTATGGAATAATGGCGGGGCGCACACAGGCGCCCCGCTCCAATTTTCAGGAAGGGCGGGCCTGTGTGCCCGCCCATAATTTACAGCCTAGAATTTTATAAATTATCTTCATTATAGTGGGTTTAAAAGCTTCTTGGAAATGCAACCGTTACACATTCTTTGATAATCCATATACAGGAGTATATTTTAGACCTACGGATACCTACAACTATAATCAATCAGATGAGGCCATTAAATGGACAAAGAAACAGCTATAAAAGTGATCCGTCGTTTTCGAGATTCACTTGAACGTAGCAGCATATCTGTAGATAGTATCGAACTGTTTGGATCATTTGCGACGGACAATTATACTGAAAACAGCGATATCGATGTTGCTGTAATTTCAGATTCTTTTACTGGCCTGAATCATTGGCAAAGAATTGAAAAAATGGCGGATGCACTATATGAAGTCTTTGAACCTATCGAAGCTAGAGCATTAACTATCCAAGAATGGAATTCAGGAAATAGCCTAACTGTGCAATATGCTAAATCCGGAACCCATTTCGCCGTTGTATAATTAAGATAATGACACCCCCATTCTTTTTTCTGCTGCTTGGTGCAGCAATCTTTGCAATTGAAACAGTCGCAATTCAGTGGAACATCCGCGCATTCGGAGGTGCATCTGCATCAACTGGAGCAGCACTCTTAGCCTTTTTTGCCGGCAGCGGACTTGGATACCTCTATTATTCACGCCGTGCTTTAAGACTCAACAGCAAATTTATCATTTCTCTTGTGCTCTCACTTCTTTGGCTGCCTATAGTTTACAAACTGCTCGATAGCGCCGATTTCATACATCGGAACAGCGGATTCACACTCAAAGTTTTATTGTCAATATTTGCAACATTTCCTGCCTATTTCACATTCAGTGCCTTTTTCCCTGCAGCATCAAAACTCCTTGACGGCAAAAGCACGACATCTCTTTATGCATGGAACACTGCTGGAACTTTAGCAGGGGTAATTCTTGCATCATTCGTTCTACCTCCTATTGCCGGGTACAGATTAATCTATTTAGCATCATCAGCCCTATTGTTGTGCGGAGCTATTTACCTGTCTGTAAACAGCAGAAATGAATCGCTGAAAGTTTTATCTGCCAGGGCACCTCTTCCTGCCCGCAATATTCTAATTGCAGCGTTCATCAGCGGTACGGCGGGAATACTTTACGAGACGGTTCTTATACGGCAAATGGCCGTAGCAACGGATAACACCGCTTACTCCTTCGGAAGTGTAACCTTCTTCTATATCCTATTTGCAGCACTAGCTTCTGCGCTTATTGCACGGCTGCCTTCAAAGGTTTTATCTGCAAAACCTTTTTTTCCGCTTTCAGCTACTACGGCAGCGCTTGGAATTCTTTATTCTGCAACAATTTTCATTAGCGAGACAAACGGGCTTGCCACGGTTGTAATTGACAATTCCGCAGGCCCATTTAGTTCTCTGCTTTTTGCCCTTAAAATATTCTGGCCCTCTCTTATTCCAATCACACTTGTCTTTCCGCAAATAATCCGTTCTGCTCCGGCAGGAAGCGGAGGCTTTGTATTGGCTGCAAACATGACCGGAGGAGCGGCCGGGGCTCTTCTTGGCGGTTTTATCCTTATACCAAATGCCGGTCTATGGGGCATGACACTCGTTGCAGCTTTACTTTATCCTCTCCTTACATACATTTATGGTCGAGGTAACCGTTGGAACTTGACGGCAGCGGCATCAATCGTGATACTTCTTTTTATAAAACCGTGGAACTTCCCCAAGATAACTCCTGATGCGATTTCCGCAGGTATGAAGGGAGCTCCTCAGCTCATCGATGTAAAAGAGGGGCGATACGGAATAGTTTCTGTAGTCAGTTTTGGAGGAAATAAAACCCTATGGCTGAACAGCTCCTATGTACTCGGTGGAAACAGGAGCCCAAGCGACGACAGAAGACTTGGTTTTCTTCCGTCTCTTTTGGCAAAAGAACACAAGGATGCAGCAGTTATCGGAATTGCGACAGGTATTTCGCTAAGCGGACTCATGCCATTCAATTGGCACAATATCAATGGTGTTGAAATAGTTCCTGAGATTGTCGAAATGGCCAAGCTTCATTTTGCCGAAGACAACAACAATGCACTCACGAAACAATCAGTGGAAACAGCAATTGAAGATGGTCGTCATTTTCTTAAAGGCAAACGACAAGCATACGATCTCATCGTTTCAGATCTTTTCATCCCTTGGCAAGAAGGTTCTGCAGCTCTTTATTCTGTTGAACACTTTCATGGGATTAAAAATTCACTGAAAGAGGACGGTCTGTTTATGCTGTGGCTTCCAATGTATGAATTGACGCACGAGGAATTCACGCTTATTCTTCGGACCCTCTGTGCTGAATTTCCTATCGTCTCTATTTGGCAGAATGGTTTCTCGTCTAAAGCTCCTGTAGTTGGCCTTTGTGCCTCTTTGTCAAAGCTGAATTCTGAACTGATATCGAACAACTTCGGTCTGATAACAGATTCTACTTCATCTGACCAGATAAGACGCCATCCTGCGGCTCTTTTTGCAAGATGCATCGGCGTTGCGAATCAATATTCCGTCGGTACTTCGCCCATAAACACACTTGACAAGCCAATTCTAGGTTTTTGGGCGGCTAAAGCTGACAGAAAACTTCTCATCGATGATAGATATATACACGAACTTTCCATGCTCAGTAATGGAGCAATAATGACCGATGCATTTACAACATGGACTACTGAAATGGAACTATGGAGAAAAGCGGGAGTTTCTATGACTCTTTCCGTTTATGAATTGCTGAACGGAAACAGAGAAGCTGCATACTCCCATTTTGATAGCTATAAAAACGCTATGCCACAGAGCCTGCAAAGGCCATAGAAGGCAACAACAACACTAGTATATAGTCGAAAGATATTCCTATTGCCCACAACTGAATCTCATTTGTATTTTTCCATTCTAAAAAATCTGAACTGAAACAAACTTTAAATAACCAAAAGGAATAAGAGATGAAACCAACAGATGAAAAAAGCAGTGTAGATCAGCAGGCTAAAAATGCCGAAGCAGAAAAATACATCGCAGAACTTATCAGCAGAGCACGTGCAGCACAGAAACAGATAGAATTTGCCTCTCAGGAAGAAGTTGACTTTATCACAGCAAAAGTGGCCTGGGCGTGCGTTGAACCGACATTCGCAAAAAAAGTTGCCGATTTCTGCGCAGAGGACAGCGGCATGGGACATGCTCCTGACAAGTTCCTGAAGATTCAGAATAAAGTAAAAGGTGTATTCCGCGACATGAAAGGCCGTTTGTCGGTCGGCGTAGTTGAAGTGAACAAAGATAAAGGCATAATGAAAATCGCAAAGCCGATGGGTGTTGTCGGTGCTGTTATTCCAGTAACAAACTCCGAAGCCACACCAATGTGCAAGGCACTCTTTGCTCTCAAAACACGTAACGCTATCGTAATGGCTCCTCACCCACGCACTGTAAAAACAAACGGAATGGTAATTGACAACATTCGCGCCGTTCTTAAAAAGCATGGCTGGCCGGAAGATCTTGTAATCAACGTTGAAACCGTCTCTCTCGAAGCTACAAAAGCCCTTATGAAACAGGCCGACATTACTCTCGCAACCGGCGGTGAAGCTATGGTAAAGGCGGCATACAGTAGCGGTAAGCCTTGCCACGGTGTTGGTGCGGGCAATGCCGTCATTGTTGTTGACGAATCAGCTGATCTCAAGACTTCAGCAACGCTTGTAATGCGCTCAAAAACATTTGACAATGCAACATCATGTTCCTCTGAGAACTCACTTGTCATCCAGGAAGGCGTTTACGCAGAAATGCTTAAAGAACTTCAGGCTGTCGGCGGTTACCTTGTTTCTGCGGAAGAGAAAGTCAAACTTCAAGCTGCAATGTGGACAGACAAAGGTCTAAGCCCGAACATTGTAGGTCAGTCTGCTGCAAAAATTGCTACACATGCAGGAATCAAACTGCCTGAGGGTAAAAAGTTCTTCATGATTGAAGAAACTGGTATTGGCAAAGGCTTCCCTTTCTCCGGCGAAAAGCTCTCCGTTACTATGACAATTTACAAGTACAAAGAATTCAAAGATGCTGTCGGACTTGTAAACGATATCACAACATACTCAGGCTATGGCCACTCAGCAGGTATCCATACAACGATCGAAAACAGAGTTAAAGAGCTTGCTCTTCGTGTACGCGTATCGAGACTTATGGTTCGTCAGCCGCAGGCACTTGCCAATAGCGGCGGTTGGACCAACGGCATGCCTATGACACTTACTCTAGGTTGCGGTTCATGGGGCGGAAACAGCACCTCATCCAACGTAAACTGGGAACACCTTCTCAATTACACATGGGTCTCTTTCCCCATTCCAAACAGCCAGCCAACCGATGAGGAGCTTTTCGGCGCCGCGATGCGCGACTAATTACTTTATAATATTACCAGACCTACGACTCGGGTCACACACTTTCAATGGTGTGTGACCCTTATTTTTTATTACATAGATACACCCACACTGTCTCCGAAAGCTAATACTAGTATTTTCATTAGTTCAAAAATTGACAAATGCCTATTGTACGCAGCACAGTCAATTGATATCTTCAATGCAACTCACCGAAACATTTTATCTTTTGACAAGGATTTTCTCTATGAATTCAACTATCAAACGTCTCAAATTCTCCATCGACAACGAATGGCTCGATTCTAAAACATCAAAATATATGCCGGTCATGAACCCAAGTACAGGTGAACAGATTGCTGAAGCGCCGTGCTGCACAGTTGATGAAGTTAATGCAGCAGTGGCCTCGGCGGCAGCTGCCTTTCCTCTTTGGGCAAACACTCCAATACCAAAGCGCATTCAGCTGATGTTTAAATTCAAGCAGATTCTCGATGAGCATCTTGACGAACTTGCCACACTGCTTTCTACAGAGATGGGAAAAGTACAGGCAGAAGCCAAAGGCGATGTCCTAAAAGCAATAGAAGTTGTAGAATGCTCCTGTTCAACTCACTACCTTATGCAGGGCGACACCTGCATGAATGTGGCTGAAGGTTACGACACTGTCTCCTACCGAGAACCGCTTGGAGTATTTGCAGGGATAGTTCCATTTAACTTTCCGGCAATGATCCCTTTTGGATGGATGATCCCTTTCGCTATTACGACTGGCAATACAATTGTTCTGAAAGCGGCTTCAATGGTACCGCAAACAGCCATAAGGATGCTCGAACTACTTCAGGAAGCAGGACTTCCAAAAGGTGTTGTCAATCTTGTAACATGCAGTAGAAATGAAGCTGACTTACTCCTCTCCCATCCTGATGTCAAAGGCATCTCATTTGTAGGATCAACATCTGTTGGCCTTCACATTTATAGAACCGGTGCAGCCAATGGAAAGCGAGTACAGGCTCTTACAGAAGCAAAAA
>JAEUSG010000749.1 GCA_016788315.1 Fibrobacterota bacterium
GTGATTGGTTCGATTTTGCAGATATGCGCAACAAATACGACAACCCGTCAAACAGCTTCCTGTATCCGCAAGCTCTCTGGGAACGCAAAATATCGCACTTTCAAACTGCAATGGAATGCGGGTTTAAAACAAACCTCTTAGTTACTCCAAACCATGTTTATATTGATCAGCTTCACGCTAAACTGCTTGCCAATACTGAAAACAAACGCTTCTTCGGGCAACTTCTATGCCCCTCCATTCCTGAAGCGAAAGAAATTATTCTTAACAACTATAGAAATATTTTCACAGAACTCCGCGAGAACGGAATACATCTGGATTCATTGTCAGGCTGTCCATTCGATTACGGCGGATGCGGGTGCCCAGAATGTACACCATGGATAATAGCTTTCGGGAAAATATTTATTTCTATTGCAGATATTGCTAAAGAGTTCTTTCCCTCCATCGATGCCAGACTTGCCGGATGGTGGTGGACAGCAGACGAATTGACTATGTTCAACAAATGGGCAGACAAAAATCATCCAGGCCGCTTTAAATCCTTTGCATCACACATCCCTTACGGCAAGACCAAGCCGGAAACCCCTTTTACCTTTCCAGTAAACTGCGATCCTCATGCATTTATCCATATAGTTTACTCCGATGCAGTTCCACCAGACGATCGATATGGTCCGTGGGGACCCGTTGCAGCTCCTTACAGGATGGAAAGCACTGTCAAAGATCTTAAAAAAGAGGGCTATACAGGTTTCATGGCCTACACCGAAGGCCTATGTGATGATGTCAACAAGGCACTTCTGGGAGCCCTTTCCTCTGAAATGGCTTCAGATTCTCACACGGTATTAACGACCTATGCTGAACGTTATTTCGGTGCTAAAGGCAATACCGCTCGTGAATGGGCACATTGGCTTTCCGATTGGGGTAAATCATTTGAACTGTCTATTGAAAAGTCAAAAGCTGTTTTTGAAAGACTTGTTATTGGTGCTACAGATTCGTGGAGACTCCGTCAGTTTAAAGCGAAACTGGAACTTTTTGAGATGCACCACAAAGTCATGGCATTGACAGATTGGAACAACGAAAGGATAAATGCCGCACAAAGATTCTTTAAGGCACGAGAGGAATTTCAGCGAAATGTCTGGGGGTTAGGCATTGTCCGTCATGGATTGAATCAGAACTATCATCAGCCATCGTGGTATTCTGAATGGGCAGCGCTAAAAAAAGGGAAACTTCAAAAAGTTACAGAGCATTGGACAGCAGAAGCATAAAGTCTAACTGCTTATTGTACAGACACAAATCAATACCATGTCGTAAAAAGATACGGATTCACATCAGGTTATTGCTGTGAAAGAGTACAAGTCTTCTATTAAACCCTCTTTAATACGAAATAATAATATGGTCATTTGTGATTTAATGCACCCTTCTTCACAATAATTTTAGATGTGATCAAGATCATTGACGATCCAACGATCTTTTATATATCTAGTGAAAAAAGACACATATTAACTAAAAACAAAAAAGGGAGGATCAATGAGAATGCTTCGTACCGTACTCTTGCTGCTGTCTGTGGCTGCGGCCATTGTGGCAACACCGTCCAATCTGAAGATTGAAAATAGTGTACCCGCTTATCCTGGCGACACTCTGACCTGGGCCTATGGCTCTGACGAAGATTCTGTATGGTCCCTTATCGCCTTTGACAATGGTGATGGCGTGTGCGATTCAACACGCGACCCTATTTTCCACCGCTTAATGCAGGTTGATAACGGCACAGAAAGTCAGTGGTTTGATGATTGGGGTATTTTCCCGGACGCTGATACACGTAATGACTCATTCTTATACGTTATTCCTAAAGGTGAATTAGCTCCAGGTTTATATTGGATGATAATTAAGGATAATGATGGAATAGTAGTGGACTCCTTCCGATATGCAGAGGACAAAATATACCGTACTATAAGCGGCAAAATCATAGCTGACTCAGCAAAACATGCCGCCTTTACAATGGTATCTGCACATGCCAATAGGGATGGCAACGAGAGAACATCTGCCATCTCAGACAGTAATGGCAATTTTACACTCTTTATCGATACAGCACTCGGCTTGGCGGATTCCGGTAATATCATAGTCAGAGTTGACAGAGATGGTGCCAGACGGCTACCTTTGGGTTTTGTGCCCCAACCTTCCGAAACATTGGTAAACGTTAAAACTGGAAACATTACAGCAATAAACTTCAAACTCGTAAAACTTACTTCCGGCATTAGAATAACTGCTAAAGCGGGAGGAATTGCAATTCCCAATTTTGACGTAGGAATTAATGATTCCGGCTCATACGGCAACTGGCTGGCAGAATCTAGAACGAACGACTCAGGTGTAGCAATAATTTATTGTGCTCCTGGCACATACCGGATCCAATATTCACGCGACAGACTTCCTCCCAATGCATTGACAATCAACGATCCTTACATCCGTGTCGTAACAGATAATATAGCAGCCGCAGAGTTGAATTTCCCTCTAGGCGACACCGCTATTTATGGGCGTGTTACAAAAGATGGCGCAGCACCAGGCGGTACATACAAGGTTCGACTTTATGATGACAAAACGAATATCGGAAGCAATGCCGTTTCTGATGCAAATGGTTATTTCAGACTACCCGCACTATCAACCGACTCAACCTGGTTCGGCATGATTGAAATTTGGGACAAAGCTTATGATTCAATTCCAGCCGGGTATGTCATAGATGGTGGAAGCAACAGTAAGGAAGTAAAGCTTGGTGATTCTCTGATGTTTAACTTCATTCCAAGACCATCCGGCGCCATTTCCGGAAACATCTCTAATGACAGCCGCTACACTCCATCTGAATTTGAGATATCGCTTGCTGCCTATGATTCTACAACAAATCAACCGGGCAACACCGAGTACTGGTTTCACTTCAAGAGTACAGGTTCTTTTATCTGCGATGGTGTTAAACCTGGAAAATATATGGTTCGAGCAATGCTTGGAGAAGGTTCAAATCCTACAAACTGGAAGCTTGAAAAATGGGTTCGCGATACTAGTGGAGAGCGCCGCATTTTCACTGTAACTTCAGACACTATTAAATCAATCGACATAAATTTCACTGATGACGATTCTATAAGCCCTCCGGATCCATCAACAAAGATTGCCGGCTGGGTTATCAATACCAGCTCATTTAAAATGACAGACGTTTCAGTGCGCCTTGAAAAACTAGACAGCACTTACACTAACATAAGATCGGTGTCCGATTCCGGGGCATTTGATTTCAATGGCTTCCCCCCTGCCAGCTACCATGTAAGCGCCTATGTTGACACTAACGGTGACGGCAAACTTGAAGCTGCATCAATTGATACAATAGTTAACGTTACTGAAAAGAACACAATCTACCTTATGCTATACCTTAACGATATGCGTTACGGCACAGTGAACGGACGCCTGACCCAGGATAGCGGGGCTGCGATTAACTTCAGCAAGGCGATGATTGAATTGCAGGATCAGGTTTACGGAAGAAAACCGTTTCATGCGAATGCAAACGGAGGCGGAAGTTTCCAATTCCAAGATGTGCCTGAAGGAAGCTATAAGATAAGAGCATTTGTCGATGCAGATACAAACGGTATTCCGGAATATACCGGAGAAACATTCAGTTTCATGGTTACAACCACATTGCCGGCCGACAGTGTAATGGTAAGAATGGTGCCAATGGCAAAACCTGAGCGAACTATTTCCGGTTCGATAACTTACACCGATCCATGGCCTTCGACAGGTTTACTTTATGTTACTGCAGAATCCAAGGGAATGTTGAGATTCACTAGAACTTTTGTTTTCAATGCGACAGGTTCTTATTTACTCGACAGCTTATATCCGGGTGAATACACAATATCTGCATGGGCTGATTCACAAGGTACAGAAGTATCTCAAAGAATCCGCTTTGCCGAGGGAGCTTTGATTCATCCCGCCCCATCCGGCCCAATTCCGGCTATTGTAAGCACCCTTGATTCTTCCAGAACAGGTATTCACTTTTCAATTATGAAAAACAAAGTTGTTGGCAAAGGAATAATTTCCGGTCAAATCACTTACAAAAGCAGCTGGCCAACTTCTAGTACAGCTCGAATAAGCGTTTACGCTGTTCCGCTTGATTCAGGTGAAGTGCCTTCCGATTCTGTAATTTTCCGCAACATTTCCCGCGCTTCTCTTATTCGACTGAAGAATCCTGGGACATTTACGTTTATCAATCTGCTGCCAGGTGATTACCTTATTGTAAGCAATGCAGACACGCTATTCAGTACAACACCGGACTCATTCTTCCAAACGTTCGCAGACGGTGCATTTGGCACAGTACTGAACAATCAGTTCGTTTATACACCTGTTGCTTCGAAAAACGACAGCATGCCCGGAGTAGATATCGAACTGCGCCCTTTAATCCCTACATCGACCGAAACATCAGAAGCGCTTCCTGCTGAACTTGCATTGAGAAATCCATATCCAAATCCCTTTAATCCAACAACAACAATTGCGTTTGATGTTCCACGTGCATCTCATGTCACTCTTGTAATTTACGACATGTCCGGCCGCCAAATCAAAACGCTGGTCAATAGCATGCGAAGTGCCGGTTTTAATAAGGTTATTTGGAATGCAAAAAGTGATCAGGGCACCTCTGTAGCAACAGGTATTTATGTCTGTCGTATGCAATCTGGAAAGTTTGTAACCCAGAGAAGATTGATTTTATTGAAATAAAAAATCACTTGACCTTCCCCGCTCGTATATTACTAAATACGAGCGGGGTAAGGTTTAAATTTTTAATACTTCACAATCTTCTGTGTGTGAATCACGCTACGACCATTAAGAATCCTGACAGCATACATCCCCTGCGCAAGTTTGGGAATTGTAATACGTTTTGCACCGGAGGAAATTGTTTTTTCTGCTACAAGCCTGCCGCGAATATCTACAATCCTCAATCTTGCTTCTATTTCAGGAAAACCGTAAAGCATAATTGAGTTGCCGAAAAGAGCCAGACGAGGCTTAACAACCGATGCAACTCTGGAAAGATCAGCTACAGTACCAGGCATCTTGACTGTTAATGCCATAGAAACAGCGCCATAAGGATTGATTTTACCATATCCGTATGTGCTATTCGGTACTGTTCCTGTAAGAGAATCTTCAATTGCTGTTGTCCGTAAAATTTTCAGAACCGAATCAGGATTTAGCAGAGGATTTGCCTCAAGCATCAGCGCAACAACACCGCTGGTAAAAGGCGTTGCCATAGATGTCCCCTCTAGAGGGGTATATCTGTTTTTGTCTGAAGGTTTAGCCCAAACAGCTACACGATCTGTGTCGCTTGAAAACTGAGTCATCGGAGCAACCACTACATTTCCAGGCGCACAGATGTCAGGCTTAACACGACCGTCTACAGTGTTACCACGGCTGCTGAAAAGTGCGATGCCGCCTATTGTTTCTCCATTTTCCAACTGCGCATAGAAATTACCATCATACTTTTCGTATATTAGTTTGGTGCTAATTGCACCGACCGTCACAATTTTCTTAGCGGTACCCCCTATTTCACCAATTGTTATCAGACTATCTCCTTCAATGCATCCATCCTGTCCGTTACCGCGAAAGGCCATTTCCGAGGTATGCCAAGCATGTACCGTTGTAGGTGCAGATGCGGTAATCATGAAGCCAAGCCAATACCGATCTGTAATTGCACCGATACCAATCTTTACATGAGGTTTACCATTAAGGACACTGCTGGATTCAACTGAGGCCCAGGTAATGATTGTATCCGGTTCACCTTTGTCTGAATTGGGGAAATAAATTGTATCATAGCCTTCTGCCAGATTTATTGATGTTGATAAGGCCTTTTGTGCCAAAGCATATTCCTGATTCAAAGTATCTACTGCAAGAGCAGAAATGTAAAAATTCTTTCCCGGTTCACCCCAAATGTCAGCCTCTGCAAAAACAGTATCAACATTATACTTAAGATCCATAAATGTTGCCATTGTGTCCATAACCGGCGGTAAACTTTTCTTAAGCTTTAGAGAAAACTGAACATGATCTTTTTTCCGTGCTTCATTACCAGCTGCCCCGCATATTATTCTACCTGGTCCGCTTAGAGAATCTATTGCACGGTCAAGTAGTGATGTGCCATCATGTGGACCTTCAGGCATACCAAGACTCATATTCACAACGCAGGGGACCTTCAAAGAATCGGCCAGAGCAAAGAGAAAAGAAATGGCATTAACAATCTCAACATTTGTGCCGCTGTAGCGAACTCCTGCTAGAAGCGCCTTTGGTGCAACACCCCTATATTTGTAATCTGCTGGTCCTCCGGCAGCAATACCAGCTACATGTGTTCCATGAAAACCGCTTCCTACGGCCGCAAGAGAGGAATCATTGTCAAGCTGTTCACGATTGTAAACAGCGCCATATCCGAATTTGGAACTGCCATTTGATTCTACCTGCTGGTCCCAGATAGAGACAAACCTGGTTTTACCAGTAGCTGAATCTCGAAATGCAGCATGTTGATGGTCGAACTCGTTATCAATAACTCCAACAAGGACGTTTGATCCAAAATAGGACTGCTTAAAGCCAAGACTTAGTGCGGCATACTGCACAGCCTCCAAAGCGGTCTGAGAACGTGCGGAATCCATTTTTACATGTACTTTCCGAGGCATTTCTATCTGCTGCACTCCCTTTATTGATTTAAGCAACTTTACAGTACGCTTATTTCCTTCAAGGGTCAAAATAGAACCTGCTC
>JAEUSG010000792.1 GCA_016788315.1 Fibrobacterota bacterium
GACATGAAGTATACCGCCGATTTCACCGCAGGTCAATGTCTGAAAAGCAGCATGAAATACAAAGAGGCAAAAGACTACTACTACAAACTGATTGACAACAATGCATATTTTAAAAAATATGGCGACATATACAACGAAATAGCCGACTGCGACTACGAAGCAGGCTCTGATTCTCTCGCTGAAGCTCTTTATAAGAAGGTGACTAAAGATTACGACAGAACAAGGGCCGCCGCACTTGCATATTACCGGCTTGGCTTGATTTATGGAAAAAGAGCGGGTGGACTCTCCCAGGCATTCAATTATTTCAGAAAAGCCCAAAGTGTTGCAGGCGAATGCCCTGAAGCCGTTCTCGCGCGTGAAAAACTTAACAATCTGCGCCTTATCCGTTTTCTTACCACACCTAAAGATTCCGTACTCACCGACTCCGGTTTTACATCAGCCGATTCAGCACTGGCAGATTCCATATCAAAGCTTTCTCCCTCTGCCAGACATTTCCGGATTGCTGAAGCCTATCTTTATCAGTTAAACGATCCGGACTCTGCCGTAAACCATTACAGGGCTATTGATCTAATAGACACCTCAGACGATACCACTAGAGCTCTTAAGAACTACAAGATGAAAGCAATATACGCTACGGCGTGGATTATGGATAACCTCAAAAAGAACAGCAAAGAGGCAGAAGATGCCTACAAAGAAGTTATTGAACGCTATCCGGCAACAGAGATAGCAAAAGCATCTGCAATGGCCTTAAAACTTTCTGAAAGTCAATACCTCACAGGCGACGACTCATTGGCTCAGAAATTCACCCATGCTGAGACACTCTATTACAATGCAGGAAAATGTAAAGAGGCCTACAATGAATTTGTTGATATTTTTAAATTTAGGCCAACAGACACAATATGGTCTGCAAAAGCACTTCTGGCAGCCGGATGGGTTGCAGAAGACTGCCTAAACGACTCAACGCTAGCAATTAAAGCATACACTACTCTCGACACTGCTTTCCCTAAAACAGAACAGGCACAGTTCGCAAAACGAAAACTTAAGGGAAGAAAAGAGGCCGTTCAAACTGAAATCACGGTTTCACGACCTGGCTCTGCCTCAGCTTCAGAAGCAGGACAAAAGGGAGATTCAACAGGAATAACGGGCGTCAAAGCTGAAGAAAAACCAAACGAAGATGCCTGGGTCACTTTTGACGGAGCCTCAACGGATGCAGGTGAACTGAAAGGCAAAAGAAGCTCAGACGCCATCGGCAAGGCTATGAAGCCACTCATAGACGCCCTTGACGAAACCTACATTGATCTGATCGATGAGGGACTTAAGCAGGAAGGCGTTCTTACAATTGGCCTTCTAATAAAATCGACAGGCGAAATCACAAAAGTGCGACCGGAAAACGGTGAAATCAACGATAAGGTACTTATTGAACAGACCAGGACAATGCTTGACCAAATGCAGTTTGACGAA
>JAEUSG010000012.1 GCA_016788315.1 Fibrobacterota bacterium
CCTTTCATATTCAGTACATTTGCACTAAATGGCATGATTTCTATACACTTATCAATATATTTTAAACTTTCTTTTGGTCTATTATTATAGAAGTGCAAGCGTGCAAGCATATATGGAATATTTGCATCAGTAGATGCGTATTTGGTAGCATTTTCTAGAACTTTAAAAGCTTTATTCGATTTACCCGTTTGAATTAGTTTTTCCGCCAATTCCTTTGCTAGGTCTCCAGATTCCATGTTTTGCGATAAAGACAACTCCAAAGCTTCAACTGCCTTGTCTGGCATCCCATTTTTTATGTTGAGTGTCGCTATAATTTTCGCAACATAAGGATCTGCTGAATAGTTTTCTTCAAGTATTTTTAGATTCTCTCTTACCAATACATCATTACCGAGGCTGTATGCTGCATTAAGATACGCGAATATCGCAACAGTACTGGATTTGTAATTTGCAGGCGATTTATTAAGAAAATCAAGAACTTTTTCGATACTCCCTGAAGCATATACTTGATTAAGCTTTAACTGCCACCCATCATAATAAAGTTGACATAAATCTGCAGCTTTGGCCAATACTTTTTCTGCCTCTACAGTTTTCAGCGATCTTGTTAAAGACTCGTGCAGCAGAGATAAGGCATAGGCACTATTTGGATATTTTAATACAATTTTTTCTGCAATAGATTGCCCCATATCCGTGAGTTCAACCGAGTTGCAATACCTTACAATAGAGACCAGATTTTCAATATTTGCAGGATCTGTTTTTATCTGCTCATCAAGATATGCCGTTATTGAATCTGATGCTGGTGAAAGATTTTTACTATACTGCTGTGGGGTTGATGCTGGAACATTGAATTCATCACCACATGTTGTAATGAACTGCAAACCATTATATTTGGAATCTATAAATCTCAAGCTGAAATTTGACAACTTACCATTTAAAGCTTTTACAGGTTTCTCGTGACCAAGTTTTATTAAAAGTGCATTACGCCCTTTTGTCAAAACAACAGGACAGATAACGTTATCTACACCAGTATTTCTAAAAACAGAATCGGCGAATACACACTTGCCGTTCAGGAACACCTGATATATACCAGACGCGCCGAAAGACAAATTACAATTAGTTTCATAGTCTGCATTTACACATGTATAAAAATAATGCACTGCATTTTCTGCTGTAAAATGTTCCTCAACAAACACCCACGGTTTAGCTCTATTACCACGAATAGTCCGCCATTCTACAATGTTACCATCCTTACCTTTATATTTTGCTGTTAGATTGATCTCTTTTTCTGGTTCATAAATTGTTCTCCATCCTTTCATCGAAGTATTATCAAAGGGACCAATAGCTTTCCATTCGTTAATAACCCCCATCTTTTTGACAAGATTCTCTGCTTTAGAAAGTTTTCCACTCGATAAAAGCTGCATTGCATAATAATCCTTGAAGTGCCCACTGAATAAACCTGGTGTCTCAGATAGTTCTTTGATCACATCGATACATTCGTCGTATATATCGCCACTTCTTTTGGATAAAATTATATCTGCAAAATTGGCTGAAACCAACGTATAGTTCTTGTCTTTTACGAAAGCGCGACAAGACCATAGCGCACACGAATCTCTATTTCCTTCGAATAAATATAACTCCGCCAAACCTCTTGCCGCAGACGCAGCCTTTACTGGCTCGGCGGATTCGTAAACAGATAAAAAGGCCTCATGAGCTTCGATTGTTTTATTGGCGAATAAATGCTCCCAGCCGCTGTTCGGGTTTTGGGAGTAGACCGAAAAGAAAATTAATAGGAGAAGTATAATTGTTTTCATCTTTATAAAATACATTATCCTTCTCCTTATTTGTCATGAAAAACTATTGTTAGTCGCTGCCCTCTTCTGCTGATTTCTTGCCTTCATTCACAGTCTGTTCCAGCACATCACCGGATGCTTTTATGCCATCTTTTACTTTACCGCCAAAGACTTTAAAGGCAGCCACTGCAGCTATGGCAATTATTGCAACAATAATGATGTATTCTGTCATTCCCTGACCTCTGCTGTTTCTTAGAATCCTCATAGAAAAACCTTTCTGCCTGTACTCATTATGGTACAGGACTATTTATGTTATTCAGAACACCTTTTCCGTAATTTCTGATTTTTCCGGGGAAATTAATGGGGAGTTTTTCAGACAGCAGCACAGAAATAAACAGCACCATTAGACCGCATATAATTGCGTATTCTGTTAAAGACTGCCCTTTGTTACAAAACAAAAAACCCCATCTATTTCGCATAGTTGGGGTTAGACCTATTTACATCTAAAATTTATGCAGAAATTTTACTATTCTTGAAAATTATACCTTGAAAAATTCTTTATACCAGGCAACAAACTTTGCTACACCAACTTTAATAGGCGTAGCCGGTTTATATCCAAGGTCACGCGTTAAGTCTGAAACATCAGCCCAAGTTGCCGGCACATCACCAGGTTGCATTGGGAGCAGAATTTTTTCAGCTTTTTTTCCCAATGCCTCTTCAATAGCATCAACGAACTCAGAAAGAAGTACAGGACTGCTGTTACCAATGTTATAGACTTTATATGGTGCACTTGATGTACCTGGATCTGGTGACATAGGAGACCATGTGCTATTCTCTTTAGGCGGGTTTTGAAGAACTCGAACAAGTCCCTCGACAATATCATCTATATATGTGAAATCCCGTTTCATTTCGCCGTTGTTAAACAATTCTATCGGTTTGCCTTCGAGAATTGCTTTTACAAATAGAAACAGAGCCATATCCGGACGTCCCCATGGACCATAAACGGTAAAGAAGCGCAGCCCGGTCGTCGGCAGTTTGAACAGATGGCTATAGGTATGCGCCATCAACTCATTGCTCTTTTTTGATGCAGCATACAGACTAAGCGGATGATCAACATTACTGCTTGTCGAAAAGGGCATTTTCCCGTTGAGACCGTAGACACTTGAACTGCTTGCATAAGCCAAATGCTTAACTCCGAAATGTCTGCAGGATTCAAGTATATTCAAAAAACCTGTCAGATTACTGTTAAGATAAGCATGTGGATTTACAAGACTGTAGCGGACGCCCGCCTGTGCAGCAAGATTGCAGACCGAATCAAACTTTTCAGATTCAAAGAGCTTTTTGAGCCCTTCAAAATCTTCAAGCTGCATTTTTACAAAACGATAATTTATACTTTTTTGACTTGTAACAAGCAGACCCTCTTTTATTCGTTCCTGTGCAATACCAGCCCGTTCGAGCCGTCCATATTTTACACGAATATCATAATAGTCGTTTATGCTATCAAGTCCGACAACTTCATGGCCCTCTCCTAAAAGCCTTTCAGCCAGGTGAGAGCCAATGAAGCCAGCCGTACCAGTTACTAATATCTTAGCCAATTATCTCTTTGTGCAGATCAATGACCTGATATCTGTTTGAGAAGATGAATTCAGCATTTGACTTCACCTTGAGTTCAGTATCACGAATCCAGATTTCAGCAACAGCAGCTTTACGCGGTGTATTGCGTGCACAGCCGAGGAAAAGAATGGCAATGTATGTATCCATTCCCATTTCGACCATGCGTCGTGCTACATAATCTGTATAATGAGTATTCTTCTGTCCCTTGATGTGTTCAATTGAAGCATAAATTGTCTTTATGAATTCACGAACCTTTGCAGCAAGATGATCAAGTTTATCATCAAACTGTTCAGCACAGAACTCATCATAAATTTTATTCATGAATCCGGCCATCAAACCGGGCATTGCAGCTACAACCTGCAGCTGTGAAGTGCCTTCATAAATATTAGTTATACGTGCATCACGGTAATAGCGTTCCATGTTGTAATCCTTCATGAAACCACTACCGCCCATAATCTGAATTCCATCGTATGCATTCTGGTTAGCCATCTCTGTATTGAACAGCTTTGACCATGGAGTAAGAACACTGGCAAGTTTCTCATAATATGAAACCTGATGGTGCAGTTCCTGAGGAACAGGAAGCCCTTTTGCTTTGAGCTCTTCAATTCTCTTTTCAGGAATTTTGTAAAGGTCAACAACCTTTGCTGTTTCATAAAGAAGAGTACGGCCCGCTTCGACCTTAATCTGCATATTTGTAAGCATTTCGTAAACTGCAGGGAACTGGTCGATTGCTTTACCGAACTGAACACGGCTCTTTGCATATTCGCGGGCATCGCGATAAGCTGCATCGCCAATACCAAGTGCCTGTGAAGCGATACCGATACGTGCACCATTCATAAGTGCCATAACATAGCGGATAAGACCACGTTTACGGGATCCAACCAGATAGGCTTTTGTATTATCAAAAACCATTTCGCAAGTAGGTGAACCGTGAATACCCATTTTGTGTTCGATACGGCGAATTTTAATAGATTTGTCTCTGAAACAGACAAACATTGAAAGACCGCGGCCATCTTTTGTTCCCTCTTCTGAACGGGCAAGAACAAGCAGAACATTTCCGCAGCCGTTAGTGATGAAACGCTTTACACCTTTAAGTGTCCATGCGTCATTCTGGAAATCGCCGCTTGCGGGTGGGATGGCATGAAAGCGGACAGCCTGAAGGTCGGAACCAGCATCTGGTTCTGTAAGAACCATTGCACCGGTTGCCTCTCCTCTTGCGAGCGGAGTTACATAGGTAACCTTCTGTTCATGAGTACCGAAATCGTTTACAGTTTCAGCAATATCCTGCAAACCAACAATGTTCATCAGAGAAGCGTCTGCTCTGGAAACCATGTCAAGAATAGCTACCTTAATAACCTGAGGCATATTAAGACCGCCGTACTGATATGGGAGTGAAAGACCAAGGAGCTGTGCCTTACGAAAATCTTCAATGTTCTGCTTAACTAATGGGTTAACACAGACATCGGTTCCGTCACAGGTGTTACCCTCTTCGTCAATCTGTCTTGCGCGTGCTGTAACAGGTCCAGCACAAAGTTCGCCTGCAATTTTACATGCATTGAGATAATTCTCAACTGCCTCTTCTGCAGTTGCAGGGGCGAAATCATATGTTTTTGATGCAGAAAAATCTTCTTCAAGAAGTTTGGCCAGTGATTTCAGATCCAACCGTTCAAGGTTGTACTGAATATCCGGGGTATCGGTATAAAAGTTGGGCGTAGACATTCGTATTATCCTTTTGATTTGTAGGCTTTAATCATCATAGGAAGAACCTCTTTGAGGTCTCCTACAATACCGTAATGAGCAATCTTGAAGATTGGGGCCTCAGGGTCGGTATTGATGGCGATAATCTTTGCCGAGTTTTCCATACCTGTGCGATGCTGGATTGCTCCAGAGATGCCGCAAGCGATATAGAGTTTAGGACGGACAGTTGTACCTGTCTGGCCAACTTGATGTTCATGATCAATTAAACCGGAATCGACAGCAGCGCGGGAAGAACCTACAACACCGCCAATACACTCGGCCAACTCGTGAATATATTTGAAGTTCTCTTTAGATCCCACACCAGCACCACCGGATACGATGATATTAGCGCCGGCCAGGTTTACCTTCTTTTTTCCAACTATTCTTTTTATGACTTTATTTACGAAATCCTTGCCTGTAAACGGAACAGAAACTTTGACGACTGTGCCTTTACGCTTTTTATCTGGCGTGGCAAGTTTCATCACACCTTCGCGCACTGTACCCATCTGAGGTCTATGGTCGGGACATACAATAGTTGCAACAATATTGCCACCGAACGCAGGACGGATCCAGTAAACAATATTCTCATACTGTTTCTTTGTTTTTGGATCTTCGTGCGGTCCGATAGCAAGTTCTGTACAATCGGCTGTAAGACCAACCTTAAGTTCACTTGCAACACGTGGTGCAAGGTCGCGGCCAAGAGGAGATGCGCCGAAAAGCACTACCTGTGGAGCAGTATCCTTGATTACTTTGCAGAGAGACTTTGCAAACGGCAGTGTTTCATAAAAAGCAAGACGCTTATCGTCAACAGCATACAGTACATCTGCGCCGTACGAAAAGAGCTGTGGAGCAAATTTTGAAACGCCTTTGCCAACTGCAACGGTAGTGACATTTACACCGAGAGTATCTGCAAGTTCGCGTCCCTTTGAAACAAGTTCAAGACTGACAGGGGCGATTTCGCCATATTCAGTTTCAACATATACAAGAACATCATTCTTTGAAAGCGCTTTTTTAGTTGCTGCCTTCGGTTTAGCCTTAGCAGGCTTTTTAGCGGGGGTGGCTTTTTTATTAGACAAAGGTCTTCTCCTCGATAAGTTCTTTCATAAACTGACGGATACCGGCCTCTTTGGCTTCTACCGTTTTTGTTTCGCGGGCGGCCAGAATGACGCTCTCGATTTTCTTTACTTTTGTTGGTGAGCCGGGAAGTCCGATTGATTCAGGATCAGCGTTTAAGTCAGCTGCAGACCAGGTATCAATAAGAAGACCTTTGCTGCGGAGTTCATCGCACTGGCGACTTACTTCGCTGTTGACCCAATCTTCGGCATAGTTTCCGCCCGGAGTTGAGTTTTTAACAGCTTCCTCTATTTCAATTTTTGTGCGTGCCTTTTTGAATTTCATCTGGAACTTTGCACCGAAGCTGCGTGGTTCGTTGGCAGCAGGTACAGTAATAAGAACAGGCAGAGCTGTTTCGATAGTTTCAGTTGAACGACCAAGAGTACGACGGATCGTTATTTTCTTTTTCTTTGGATCTAATGCAAGGACCTCTTCAGCGAAGGTCACCTGGTTAAAGTGAAGTTTTTCTGCAGCCTGAGGGCCGACCTGTGCGGTATCGCCGTCGATAGCCTGACGCCCGCAAAGAACGAGGTCCGCACCAAGCCGTTTGACAGCCTGAGCCAGCGAATAGGAGGTGGCCAGAGTATCTGCACCGGCAAAGGCGCGATCTGTTATAAGAACGGTGCGATCCGCGCCCCTGAAAAGGGATTCACGCAGAATATCCGCAGCACGAGGAGGTCCCATGGTAATCACTGTTACATGAGCACCGAATGAGTCCTTAATCTGAAGCGCCATTTCAAGGGCGTTCAAATCCTCAGGGTTAAAGATGGCCGGAAGCGCTGCGCGATTGACGGTACCGTCATCCTTCATAGCCTTTCCGGAAATGTTGTGAGTGTCTGGGACCTGTTTTGCGAATACTATTATTTTTGTTTCCATAGGCTTTAAAAATACATTTTTGATTAAGCCAGTTTTCAAGATTTTTTATTGCGTGATATAACTTTAATCATTATATTTAACGTCTCGAAATTTTTGAATTGTATGCCGCAGTGGTGAAATTGGCAGACACACTTCTTTGAGGGGGAAGCGGGGCGACTCGTACTGGTTCAAGTCCAGTCTGCGGCACATAAATATGGAGGTCTTCTCTTTCCAAGAGAAGACCTTCTTTATTTAGAGCTGGAAGGCTTGGCAAGAAAACTGAACAATCTGCGCCCTTTTCTGCGAGCCATTTCAGACATGTCGGCAGTTTTGTCAAATTCACCAATAATCTGACGGCCTATCATTTCCTCGAGTACATCTTCAAGTGTTACTACTCCAGAGAAGCCGCCATATTCGTCTACCACTGCAAATAGATGTTCCCGCCGTTCAAGAAAAAGGTGCAGCAGTTTATCTGCCTTAACCATCTCAGGCACAAGATGAATTGTATGCATAATGTTATGCAATTTCAGGGTACCCTCACCATTCAGAATAGCGTTATGCACATCGCGCCTGAAAACAAGCCCGACTATATCATCCTTACTTTTCCCAAAAACTGGCACTCTGGAATGAGTCCACTCACCTCCAGCAGCCCGTGCCTCTGCAACTGTGAGAGTAGACTCCATCGAGGTAACAACTGTTCTTGGCGTCATGATATCTACAGCTCTTTTTTCTCGCAACCCCAAAACGTTTTCTATTATCTGCTCTTCCATAGCAGTTATTGCACCTTCTGTCCTGTGAAGATTTACAAGTGAGACAATCTCCTGCGAAGACTGCTCTGCAGTACTCTTCTTTTTGGGAGGCAGGATAATCTTAATCAGCTTTTGAATAATAAGAGCTAATGGTGATGTGATTATGATGAGAGAATTCACAGGAACAGCAATTATCGGCGCCAACCGCAAATAAAATGTTACGCCGAGTGTTTTTGGCAATATTTCTGAAAACAGAAGAATGGCAACCGTTATCCCGCCGGTAAACGCCCATAACCAGGTGACGCCAAATGTCTCTACAAAAGCTGCACCTGCAATTGCGGCACCGGCAGTATTTGCCACAGTATTTACGGTAAGTATGGATGTTATTGGCTTTTCGATGTCTTTTTTAAAACGGCTGAAAAGAATTCCTGCCCTTTTACCCTCTCTAGCCCATGATTCAGCCGTAGCTTTTGGAATCGAATAAAGGACAGCCTCAGACAAGGAGCAGAAAAAAGAGACCAAAATGGTGACAGAGCAGGCAATAATCAATAATGTCATTGTATGATCAATATAATATATGCATCTAGTTCTAGAAGTTTTCCGGTGATTTACGAAGCAATAACCACAGGAAAAATGGGCCGCCGATAAGAGCGGTAACTACGCCAACAGGTAGTTCAGACGGTAAAATTACCAATCGGGCGACAGTGTCGCATGCTACAAGAAAAGCGCTCCCTGCAAGCATTGAGGCTGGAAGCAGTAATCTGTAATCAGCCCCGATAACAAGTCTAAGTGCATGAGGAACTATAAGACCTACAAAGCCAATCGGTCCAGCAACAGAAACCGAAGCGCCGATCATGAGGGATGTCAGTATAAATGCAGAGCGTTTCGTTTTCTCTACATCAACCCCCCTTGTCCTCGCTATATCTTCTCCAAGACAAAGCTGGTTGAGATTTCGCCCAAGAAACATTGAACCGGCCAATGAAATGACAATTACGGGAGCGATACGAACTATTGCTGCATAGTCGGTAATGTCAAGACTGCCCATTGTCCAGATTACTACCCGGTAAGACTGGGTATAGTCCATCATGTAATGAGTGAACATGCTAAGTGCATTAAAGAAGAATCCAATGGTAACTCCTGCAAGAAGCATTGTAGAGGTTGTAATACCTCCCCTGTGCCTGCTCAGCCAGTAAACGATTAGCAGGGATATAAAGCTGCCTGCGAATGCCATCAGAGTCACAGAAGAAAACCCATATGCATTAAAGTCAAGACCTAGTTTGATAGCTATTACAGCACCGAATGACCCGCCGGATGCTGTTCCCAACGTAAATGGAGTAGCCAAAGCATTCCGAAATACAGATTGAAACACTGCCCCGGAAACTGCTAGAGAGGCCCCGACAAGGATGCCAAGCAGCATTCGGGGAATCCTTGTTTTAAGCAGTATTTCCCGGCCAAGATCGTTAGTATCAGCGCTAAATATTAGTGACCATGGAGTAAATGTCTGGCCAATCATAGGACAAATAAGAATGATTCCTATCAGGAATGCAAAGAGGGTTGTCAGCACCAGTGGAAATTTGAGTTTCATCTTACCGCCGGAATTATTAATGGGACGCCTGCATCGGGATGACGAATAACTTTTACCGTTGTTGAATAAGCAGCAGAAAGCACGGTTTCCGTAAGAACCTCTTCAGGTGTACCTGTTGCAAGAAGTCTTCCATTTCCAACAACTGTGATTGCATCGCTGTATAGAGCAGCAAGATTAACATCATGCGTTATAACCAGTGTTGTAAGGTTTCTCTCTCTGCAAATTGTATGTATAAGATGATAAATTTCGCTCTGATACTTTATATCTGTAAACGCTGTCGGCTCATCGAAAAGAATTATAGGGGTGTCCTGCGCTATTGCTGCAGCGATTGCTACCCGCTGTTTTTCACCGCCGCTTAGGGTTCTGTAGAGTCTTTTTGCATAAGATTCCATACCAAGCAGTTTTAATGCATCATTAGTACTATCTAAATCATCTTTTGAGTCAGAGAAAAGTGAACGCTGCTGCGGATGGCGTCCAAGAAGAACCATCTGCTCAACAGAATAAGGGAAACCGGTATAGTTTTCCTGAAATACATATGAGACCATACGTGCACGCTCTATGGCAGATAATGTCGAACCATCTCTGCCATTCAGCAATATTTTACCGCTGACCGGTTCGAGAAGTCCTCCTATCAATCTGAGCAGAGTTGATTTTCCTGCACCGTTTGCACCAATCACTGCGTGTAGCTCCCCCTCTTTTACTCTGAGTGACACATCGGTCAAGAAAGGTAAATCTGTATATGAAAAAGTGAGGTTTTCAATTTTTATCATTTATGCAATATCGAGTGTATGAGTTTCGCAATCTCCGTCATCCTGGGACCCGGAACAAAAATATAATCATTGCGAATTGTATAAAGCCGATTGTTCTTCACCGCATTCAAAGAAGGTATCTGACGCCAAATTTCTGCTCCTTCAACACCATTGCCCATGAGCACAGTTTCCATAATGACATCAGGGTTTTTAATCATTATATCTTCAAGTGATATTTTGCACCAGACAGTTGAAACAGAATCAAAAATTGATTCACCACCGGATATTTTAAGAAGCTCGGAAATGAAACTTTGAGAATTCATTGTGTATATATTTGCTAAAGTTCCAGGATTTCTGCCGACAACAAAAAGTGTCTTTACCGGTTTTGTGCCCTTCCATTGATTCGAAAGTGAATCAAAGACCGATTTCATTGCTGCACCAAGCGAATCACATTTCTGCTTTCGTCCTAATAATACCCCTATAGTGTCAAGCCCTTTATAAAAATCCGAGAGTGAACTCTGCCGTATTGATACAACTTTAATACCCATATTTCTTAATCTGGATGCCGCTTCACCCTGCATGTCTCCCAGAAATACAAGCCGCGGCCGCAGACGGAGAATTGCTTCGAAATTAGGGTGTATGCAATCGCCAACCTTAGGTAAGGAATCAACCACGTTTGGCGGGTAAACGCAAAATTTTGAGACGGCGACTAATTCCTTCTCTGCACCTATTGCACAAATTGTTTCTGTGATACTTGGGAGAAGGGATATTACGCCGCCCTGATTTTTGGTTGGGGTGTTGTTGGAGCAAGAAGTGAATAGTACGATGGTAATTATTATTGAAGCAATAATAGAATTAAAGGCGAACCCACCCCCAATAAGCGCGGGCATCTCGACTCGCCCTTCTAAATACGCATGAGCTCGATGACCGCGCGAGGTATTCTTCATATTATTACCAAATTTGAACATAATAAAATTGTCATTTCTGCAAACTCATTGCCGGCACCAATACAGTCGCCGGTTATACCGCCAATCTTTTTCTTACAATATAAACCCCATATTAACACAATAAGTAATGCGACGGAAAACATAACTAAACCTGAGGCTTTCAATACATATGTAACAACAGCCATAGTAACCAGAACGGAAAATACTGCAAATGATTTTGCTCCTTCAGAGAATGGAGCAGCAGTCCCTCCATCCTTTCTGGCATATGGGAAAAAAGCAATCAAAAGAGGTTGTAATCCGCGAGAGACTAAAAACAATGCGCCGATGCTGGTGTATGCATCGTTTTCTACCAATGGTCTTATCAGGAGTGTTTTGATAATAATGTCAAACACAATAGCAGAAACACCGAAGGTACCCTGTCTTGGATCCTTCATTATTTCCAGAATCTTTTCCTTCGTTTTACCTCCGCCGAAACCATCCGCGACATCAGCTATTCCGTCAAGATGGAGAGCACCAGTTATTAATACTGATAGAAAAACAATCAATGCTGAAACAAGCAATGGATCCGCATTTGTATAGGATGTAAGAAGAAAAAGAAGGCCGCAGCAAAGCCCTCCGATTATTACACCGGCCAATGGAAAGCAAAGGAGGCTCCTACCGAATACAGGGGTGTCAGAACCCGGCACCGGAATTATTGTCAGCGTACGAAGAGCAGTTACTGCGGGCTTAATTATATATTCTGAAATCATTCCTTATTACTTACTCCTGCCGATGCGAACGAAGCCATTTCATTGTAGCATTTTACAGCCTGAGAAATAATCTGCATGGCAAGCACTGCCCCCGTCCCCTCTCCTAGCCGCATATCAAGCTGCAGAATAGGCCGGATGCCGTTCATTTCAAAATATCCTCTGTGAAACTTTTCTGCTGACTGATGAGAGAAATAAAGATAATCTATTAGTTCCGGTGCTATTTTAACAGCTACTGCAGCGGCAACGGAGGCGATAAATCCGTCAACGGCCACTGGAATACGTTTTTCAGCAGCCCCAATAATAAATCCTGTCATTCCTGCTATTTCATATCCACCTACTCTGCGCAGTGCGTCAAAAGGTGTTCCGTCCCACTCTTTTCTGTGCATATCAACAGACTCGGCAATGATTCTGCTTTTGTGTGCAAGGAGGTCTCCAGCGGCACCGGTACCTGCACCTACTGTTAGTTCCGGCTGGAGGCCAAGCAGCAGTGCATAAAGTGCTGATGCAGATGATGTATTGCCAATTCCCATCTCACCAATACCAAAAAGATCTCCCTCGGCCTCTTTTGCTACTTTTCTTCCTGCTTCAATTGCCTGTTCACATTGCGATACAGTCATTGCTGCGCCGCGCCTGAAATTTGCAGTTCCCTTTGCTACTTTGCACGACAGCAATTGTTTATGAGGCTGAAAATCAAAATCAACCCCCATGTCAACAACATAGTCTGCAACTCCTGCCCCACGAGCCATAACACTCACAGCGGCACCACCGTTTAGCATATTCAGCACCATCTGCGGCGTTACCTCTTTAGGATATGGAGCAACCTTTTCGTCTGTAATACCATGGTCTCCTGCAAATGTATATACAGCCATCTTTTCAATTTTTGGCCGCTCAATACCTCTCGCCAGACAATATTTTAATGCGAACTCTTCCATTCGTCCAAGACTACCGAGCGGCTTCGTTAAATTGTTAAGATTCGAGATAACTTTTGCTTCCAAATCCTTATTTACCGTACTATCAACTTTGAATTTCATTGTGCTATCTTTCTTTTCAGTTTTATCCTTTTGTGTTATATCTATCATTTAATTTTAACAGGAATTCCGCAAACACACATTGTAACATTTGATGCAATTTCTGCAACACGTCGATTAAGATATCCTGCCATATCTCTGAATCTGCGGGCAAAGGCATTTTCCGGTACTATAGACCAGCCAAGTTCATTTGTCACTACATGCAACTCCATAGAGCTTTTTGACATTGCAGTAACAAGTTCTTCAACGGCCCCCATTACCTTTGAATCTGCCTCCTCTCCTGATTTATAATATTGATTTGAAAGCCAAACTGTCAAGCAATCAACAACGGCAGTATGATTTCCATTTTCTCGTTTTAACGAATCTGAAAGTGTATAAGGCACCTCGATTGTATCAAAACGCATTTCGTGCCGTTCCAATTTATGCTTTTCTATACGGCTTTTCATCTCATCGTCAAATGCGACAGCTGTTGCGAAAAAGATTTTACGTTCTGATTTTGATGCAGCCGCATTGTTCAATGCAAGAGTACTCTTGCCGCTTCGTACGCCTCCGGTATATAGCATCACCGGCATAATTCCTCCCATAATTTTTTGGAATCAAAGACAGCCTTTGTTTCAAACAGTTCCAAAGAAACCACACCGCTGAATTCTCGTTTTAAGATTATCGCGAGTTCCTCAAGATCTTTTCGATCATGTTCTTCAAGGGATACATGATCTTTCTCTCCGTTCCATCCGTGAAGATGAATTACCCGCGTTTCAGGCAAAAGCATCCTGAATGGTTTTCTCCAGTCCACACCGTATCGGCAGAAATGGCCGAAATCAAGACAAAATGAAAAACCGCTTTCACGTGCCGGAATCTGATTCCACTCCCAGGGGTAGTTAAGATTCTCAACGGCCACTTTTGCAGGATCAACTTTTGTGCACCCTAGCAGAGCCTGAGATATATCCCGTGTACGCTTTCTCCATTCCAACATTACATGATGCGATGCATTTCTGTCAACACCTTCTAAATGAAGAATGTATGCAAATGGATCTAAAGGAGCTGTGTGAGCTACAAGTTTTAAGGCCTGCTCACAAAAGGAAGCCCTCTCTTTATCTTCTTCAGAACCAGCCATGGAATCTATTGGAAAATGGATAGTTACGGTCGTACTTTTTTGTTTGAGAATATCGGCCATTTTATCGATCTCTTGAGCAGTCGGCCAGTTATTGACTCCTTCAGACTCAAAGAAGATCATTTCGATGTCGTCAAATAGTCCGGCACACTGCTCAACATTACTGAGCATTGTATCCGGATAAACATATGAGGTGCAACCTAATCGAAACATATTTACAGTTAAACCTTACAGATTGATAAATGTAACTTTGCTGAGATTATTTAAACTGATTATGAATCTGCCGCCTGAAGTATTTGCAATATCTACAGGATTTGAATTGTCGGCCAGGTGCTTCTGAATATTGACTGTAAGGTTTTCAGACACTTCAGATACGTTTGAAACAGTTCCACGTTCCAAAATAAAGATTTTACCTGCTGATATTTTTACAATACAATCCTGATAAAATGCTTTTTCATCCACCGTTAAAGCCTGAAGTGCACAATCAAATACTTTTGCTTTGCCTGTCACATAATCACTCGTTGTAATAAACAGTTTGTTTTTCTGCGGATGAAATGCCATAGAATATGGCGGCAAACCTGTAGATATAGGGCCCGCGGACAAAGAGTCGTTTAATGTAGAAAAGACAAGCAATCCGGAAGCAGAGTAACCTCTTTCGCCAACATACAACTTCTTGTTAAGCGTATCTATTGCCATTCCGCCTGAAGCATCGGTGATTCCAGAGAGTCTCTTCACTACAGACCGTCTGGCAATATTTACTAATGCAATACCGGTGCTGTAATCACTTTTGCCATATAAGCAGTAAACCATAGAATCGTTCTTGAATTCAATCTTCACGATACCAGTTGACATAGTATCAATCTCTTTTTCTGTAATCATAACTGTTGATTGACCAGTTGCAAGATTAACTTTCTCAATACCTCCGGAATCTTTTGCATATAGTGATCCCATTGTGCATGCGTACAAATCACCATTTCGCATTACAACAAAACCTGCATTTGGATACTTCAATTTAATTGCGGCTCCTATCGAACTGTCAGTTACATTGACAGGCATTAGATTAGCAACAGAATCAAACAACCAACTAAAACCGCTGATTCTATAATACTGTTGAGTAACATATGCAGTGTTCCCGTTAACAACCAATTGATCATATATTGAGTAAATCGGCTCTGTGACTGGTTTTGGATCTACAATTTTTTCTGTACAGGATGATAAAGACAAAAATGCAAGGGAACACATTACAACTGCAGCTTTTCGAATCGACATGATTTCTCCTATTGTTTGTTTTCCGAACCTTTTATCTGAACACCAGCGAAAATCATCCTGCCCGGAACAGGGTGACCATACGCATCAAAATTCTGAATATTTGTTAAATTTTCAAATCTGCTATAAAACTCAAAATTCTTTAACAGTTTAAAGGTTATACCAGCATTGTGTAAATTCGACGCAGGGAAATAATGGAACGTTCTGTCATTATACTGATCTGAGAAATAATCTCCCTGAAACTTTACAGAGTACCATACTTCGACATTTTTAGTCAAATCGACAGCTAACTTTGGTATTGCAGTATACTTTGATTCTCCCGGCATTCTTTTTCCATCATATGCCTCCGAATAATAGTTTTTGGAATGAATTATGGGATTCTGCAATGTTCCTGATAATGAAACGTGAAAGCGATTTCCAAGATTCTGTGCAAAATTGATTTCAAATCCTAAATTGGAAAAACCATCGGCATTAATCCAACGCAGCTGTCCGCCAGTCATGTATGTATAGGATACAATTGCATCAATCGTATAATTATAAAAGCATGCCGCTTCAAAATTCATCGATAGCCAACCATGATTAATAAAGGAGCGAAAAAACAGTTCTGCTATACGGGCATCTTCCGGCTTTAATGAAGGATTACCAAGACTCAAGCCTCGATCTCCAAAGAGCTGATAAAACGATGGGAGCTGTTTTCTTCTTGAAATATTAATTCCTGCTGATGTATTCAATACTGGGTTAAATGTAAGACCTGCACTGCCGGAAAAAACATGTAATACGTCCCGTTTGTCCTGCGAGTAAGTATCTGAAAATTCATCGGTTGACATTGAATCAGTTTTAAAAATAGTGCCGTCATAGCGAACTGTTAGATATGGCTTTAAAGAGTTTTTTCCTCCCTTGAATGTAACACCTGCTGCTCCGTTGACACGGGAGGCTTCTTTCGACAATGACACATCTGCTTTTTTGTCAAACGGAATGAAAGCTTCATAGCCACCCGACACAACAGTAGATATTTCAACAGCATCTTTCACAGTGTTTGATGTAAGAAGAGCGCCATCGACACTAAGCTCGTCATCAATTCGATGAATAATTCTAGCAGTCGCATATGAGATAATTCTCTGTGGGTAGTATATTTCTATTCTATTAAATTTTCCTTTAATTTGCAGCTTCAAATCTGAAACAGACAAAGGTGGAACCGACCACTCACACTCACCTGAGACGCTGTTATCAGAGATCCACGCTTCATCATTTTGTGTAACCATGCTTCCAGACAATCCTTTTCTGGAATTACCAAAATT
>JAEUSG010000021.1 GCA_016788315.1 Fibrobacterota bacterium
TAGTTGATGGTAAAAAAGCGGTTACCGGTCCGTTAAACAATCCTGTTTTCGACACTTTACTGACTTCTGCAATCCGCCAATTCAAAAACAAGATCGAGTCATACGGATTTGAAATGGTGCTGCTGATTTATGACGAACCGACCGAACGACTTATGACACAGCTGGCTTACAGACATCCAAAAATTAAAGAAGCATTCCCCTCTATGAGGATATATGGGGTCACTATGGATATGCTTCAATGGGCACAGCAAATTGCTCCATACTCAGACATTCTGGTTTCTAACGGAAGCTTTTCCTCAATATCAAGCTACGCGAAAACAAACAACAAGGATTTCTGGGTTTACCAGGAAGCAACCAGCAGCATGTCACCTTCGCAGGTCAGAGAGAGTTACGGTATCAGATTTGCCAAATACAAACCGGGAGCGATCTTTTTCTGGGCATACAACTACTATTCAGGGAACCCATATACATTCCCTGATGGCGATGAAACTGGGCAAACAATTGTATTTCCGCCATCAGCATCAAATGGATATCAGCCAACGGGCTCGCCCGCATGGGAAGGGTTACGCGAAGCTCATGATGACTGGAGATACGTTAAAACTCTTGAGTCTATGCTTGCCACTGCCACCGGTACTGCGGCAGCAAGGATTTCAACAGAATTTAATAACACTAAGATAAGAATTACAGATTACGGTACAAATAGATCCTCAATGTACGACTCTCTCCGGACAGTTTTTGCCGGATGGATAAATGAGATTATCAAAGAAGAGGGGTCTAAATTCACAGATATGACTATAGAAGCTGAGATGAACATTGCAGCTGCCGCTTCCGGCAAAAGCATGATGGTACTTACACCAAATCCGTTTAATCCCACTGCAAAACTATACATACCGCTCTCTCTTTTCGGTAATATGCTGCCTGAAGTGACTATGCATGCAACAGATGGGCGGATTGTAAAAAGAATTCGATTGACACACCAAGCCAATTCACTGACTGCCGAGATTGCGTCCGGAGATTTGGCAGCAGGGATGTATGTTTTAAGAGCTGCAGCAGGAAACAAGATCTTTACAATCAGGGCAGCAGTAATCAGATAAAAGAGCTACTATTAGACTATAGCAATTCCGTCAACTTGTTCCGAAAATAACAAAAGCTCGGTGATTTATTTTTATCTAAACTCATATGCGGTGCTATTTTTTCGGCCCAAATTGATTTCTCAGCACCAATGGTCTGCCATCCCATTTCTTTTAATTTGCGAGCCCCTCCTGGATAGATGGCATCTGCAAGCAGTTCCCATGTGTCGCAAATAGAATCATTAACGTAAGAGGAAATAATTTTACCATCATAATCCGGATATGCTTTTTCGATCGCGTTAATATCCCCAAGAAACCAAGCCTCGCCTTCTTCGATTGCAAAACAAAACCTAGCAAGTGGTTTAGGTACACATGCATCGTGAATTTTTATTAGTTCTTTTTTAAAAGCTCTGAGACACTTTTTGTCTAAGTCACACACTACAATTACAGCAGCTTTATATTTACCATAACCAGCGTATGTTTTCCCATACCCTCTAAGCAATTTTGGCAAATTTTCTAACAATATCCTTTTAGAAGCATCTTCTGGATTCTTCATATTTCGAGGAATTCTTCCGACACCTTTGTACGCAATAACTTTATACGTGTGCTCCGTTCCAATTATTCTAGGAAGTAGAATGTCCAAAGATTTTTTACCAGATTTATCTTCAACCAACAAGTCAAAATGCATCATTATCTCGCATCTAAATAATCACTATACCACAACCCTCCAAGGGGGAGCCCTTCTTCGACCATATTTTTTACCACTACATCTTCACTTGCACGACGTATAGTAGAGAAACCATCAATACCTTTTTCCAATATCCAGACTTCATCTGGATTAAGCGAGTCAACAAAATATGGCTGATGAGTTGTTATAAATATTTGTGATGAGTTTTTCTTACCTGTTGCGTGCTCTCTGAATTCTTTGGCAAGTGTTTCTAGTAGCTTATGATAAAGCCCGTTTTCTGGCTCCTCAATACATAAAAAAGGTGGAGGATATGGATCTTCTAGTAACAGAAGGTATGCGAAAACTTTAAGTGTCCCGTCAGACATTTGCTGTGCGTAAAAGGGATCCTTAAATCCTTGGTTATTGAAACGTAGAAGCAATCGTTTATCCGGAGTAGATTCTGTAGCAATATTAACAATGCCTGGAATTTTTTTAGCTATTCGATCCAAAATCGCCTGAAATCTAGCTTTATGTTCACGTTCCATAAATTGAACTACATTGCCTAAATTATCACCATGCACATTTAATTGTTTTTGCGGTCCAACCAATGGTAAGCTTCTGGCAGCATCAGGCGTAAAATAACTGAGATACCATCCTTCCAAAAATTTTCTAAAAAGAGAAATACGTGGGTGCTGTTTTAATGAACCAAGCGTACTGATACCAAGTTTTCTATTGTCATCTAATTCTATTTCTTCAGTATCTCGACTCTCTTCTTTATCTTTACCAGATTTAATTTGATCAAACAATGATTGTATGTTAATCTGATGTTTATCTTCATTGATTTGTTTACCACCTGTTTCACCCTTCCAAACAATTCCTCTTCCTTCATTCAGAATGAGAAAGGAGAAAGGCCACCCCTGTTTTTGTCCAATTCGCCTCTGCCTAAGTCGTTCTTTTGATACGAAGGGACGGCCAACAGTATCAAGATCAATAGATACCTCGTAGGTAATTGGACGTGCGGTACCATGTTCTCTGAAATACAATTCAAATTCAATAGGACCTGTTTGTTCTTTTGATTTAATCCTATCAAACCCACCTCGACCTCTCATGTCACAAGCTTCTTCAACCCCTACTTTCAAACAATCTGCCAAAAAACCAAAAGCATCAAATAGGGAACTTTTACCAACGCCATTTTTACCAATAACAACCGTCATCGGTGTTATTGCTGACAAATGCTGAGTGCTCCATATTTTACCAAGTGTAACGTCACGCAAGGCCTTGAAATTCTTAATTCTGAATCCTTCTATCATTGCCATATAACACCTCGATATTTATTTACAAACTGCGCCTACGATCGCTGACCAGCTTTCCGCTGTCGAGATGGAGCCTTCGACCCGGCCAGTCATCGGCAATAGTAGGCATATGCGTTGCAACAACAACGGCAGTTCCCTGAATATGAATACTCTTAAGAAGCTTTATAATTTCTGCTGAAGTCTCACTGTCAAGATTACCGGTTGGTTCATCTGCAAGCAGCACCAGAGGATCGCAGACAAGAGCGCGTGCTATACAGACCCTTTGCTTCTCGCCGGTTGACAACCTAAGAGAGGGATCGTCCATACGGTGAGAGAGTCCGACATAGGAGAGCGCCTGCAGAACCTTCTTTCTAAGCTCTGTTTCATCTTCTCCAATTAAACGGAGAGGCAATGCAATGTTTTCAAACACATTACGGTCATAAAGCAGATGAGGCTCTTGAAAAATCATGCAGACTTTCCGGCGAAGTTCAGGAATATCACTGCGTTTTATTGAAGAGGACTCATACTTATCAACGAACACAGTACCACTGGAAGGAAGCTCCTTCATGTACATGTGATAAAGCAGCGTTGACTTTCCGGAACCGCTTTTGCCTGTAAGCAGTACAAATTCACCCTTTTCAATTTTGAAAGAGACATTATCCAGCGAAGGCCATTCACGATTATGAAATTTAGAAACCTGCACAAACTCAATCATTTTGGAGATTTCTCCGCTTTTACAAGTCTATTTTCAACATGGATACGCTTCTTAATCCGTTCTGCTCTTTGTGAAAGCTCATCCCTCATGCGTGAATTTAGAGCAAGATTTTTCAATGTTTCGTAGTCGTCTGCAAGAGTCAGAGGCCTTTCCTCCATTCTCTCTATCATTCGGAAAATATGGTAGGAGTTTCCAAGCAGAACAGGCCTGCTGTTCTCGGATTGTTTAAGATCGCTTACAGCATCTTTGTACTCTTTGCCTAGTTTATCCGCAGGGAGCCAGCCTAATACACCCCCCTTGTCGCGGGTTAATTTATCGTCTGAAAAAATGGAGGCGGCCTTTTTGAACGCAGAATCTGTAACTGCATTTGCAGCTATGGAATCACACAATTTCTGTGCACGAAGGGTGTCTTCGGATGATGGTCGGACGAGAAGGAGAATATGACGCACTCTTATAGAATTATCCTTACGTTCCTCGAGCTTGATAAGATGGTATCCGTAGCTGCTTCTGACAGGAGAACTGACATCGCCGACATTCAAAGCAAATGCAGCTCTTTCAAAAGCGGGATCCAGAAAGCCCTTTTCGAAAAAACCCAAGTCACCGCCAAGAGAAGCTGAAGGATCTTCTGAGTACTTTTTTGCAAGATCAGGAAATGCCGCTCCCTTTGCCGCCTCTTCTTCAATGAGTCTTATTTTCACTTCTGCAGCCTTTACAATTGCATCCGCAGGCATGATTTCCTTCTGAATGTGAGCAAGCATTATGCTCTCTTTTTCTTTAGGAAGACTGTCCTTATTTGCAGCAAGAAAGGCGGTAACATCCTCTCTGGAAATGTTTATCTTCATTCTTATTTTCTGAGCAAGTTGCATTTTAAGCGACTGTTCACGTATTTGTTCTTCAAGCTGCTTTTTCAGTTTCGGAAGAGTCAGCCCATATGACTTCTTGAGTTCGGCTTCAAGCGCCTCTTTCGATCCCATTTTCTGAATGTAGGAGTCTATCTGGCCATCCCGCTGCTTTTTTATCTCATCCGGAGAGACCGAGATACTCTCAGCTTCAGCCTCTTTGACAATAAGCTTATCTTCTATCAGACTGTTCAGAACACGGCTTCGCATTACATCAAATTCATCTGAATTTACAGGAACTGCCTTTCCCATGCTTTGAAAGGTGAAATAGGTCATTTCATTTAGTTCAGACTCAAGAACAATCTGATCATCTACAACAGCAATAATACGATCTAGAAGTTTTGTCTGTGCTGAATATGCAGTAAGTGCTAGTATGAGCAAAGACTGAAGAAGCTTAATTTTCATGAATGACCCTTTTTGAGTTTTGAATTTACATGCAAGAAAATACAAAATAACCCATGAATTTGAACATAGTTCATTTCTTATACCAGATTCTCCAAAACTTTCCGCGCCCCGGCCAGTTCGTCGGCACCCTCAGTGGGTATATCAAGAGAAAGTGGTTTTTCGTAGCGAATAGCGGTCTTTTGCGGTAGTTTTGCAAGAATAGCGGCAAGTCTTTCCGTCGTCAGTCCATCAACTTCACCAAATTCTACAGTAACCCTTCCCAGTTTAATTGAAACACCGGTAGCCTCTATCTTTGAAGCAACAAATTTCACTGCTATGACATTAATTAGCGCTTCTACAGCCTCTGGAACAGGGCCAAAACGGTCGGTAAGCTCTTCACGCATATCGTCAATTTCAGAGATGCTCTTTGCTCGCGAAAGACGGTGATAAATTGCAAGACGGAGCGGCGTCTCTTCTATATATTCACCTGGGATAAATGCCCTGGCTTCCATTTTAACCAGCGGATCAGTTCTAGTG
>JAEUSG010000033.1 GCA_016788315.1 Fibrobacterota bacterium
CTTTTGCGCAAATAACATGTTGTTGTTATTTGATGTGCAAAAATAACAGGAAAGTATTATTCTTGTATGATTACAAACAAATCCTGCTAATTTCGCAAATTATTCAGATATTTAGCAGGGGGGGAACCATATTTTTTTTTAAAAAGCTTTGTGAAGTAAAAAACATCCTCAATACCCACTTTTGCGGCAATCTCTTTTATCGGCATACTGTCGGTTGTCAGCATCTTTTCTGCAACGGTAAGTCTTAAGTTTTGAATGTAATCCCTTAAGAGCTCTCCAGTTTCTGCGTGGAATTTTCTGGAGAGATGTTCTCTGCTCCATCCATATTTTTCTGCAAGTGCTTCTAACCTAATTTCGCTCTGGAAATGGGTGTTTACGTACTCTATAATAGCACTAACTGTGGAGCTTCTGACTGTACCTGTTTGTTTAACGATCTGGAAAGGTTTGCCTGCGGCCTTAGCTGCAATTTCAATAATGTTGAGCAGCTGAATTGTAATGGAATTTACTCTGTTCTGTTCAGTTGGCGGTGTGAAACCAATGTACTCTATCCCTTTTAGTGCACAGTGAAGTGAATCACCCTCTTTTCTTTTAAACTTAACCGGATTTGCACAATCAAGCTGATAACCAAAGCATTTGAAAAGTTCACTGAAAGGTTCTATCGATGGTACTCTATTTTGATCGAGCAGAGAAAAGGTAACTTCTGCATATTCATGGTCATGATCCCGGCATCCAATAAACTCATGTTTTTCGTTAGGGGAGATAAAAACAGCGCTGCCTGGTGCAATTGTCAGGATTGAATCACGTAAATACAATCGTCCAACCCCTTTAAAGTAATATAAAATGTGGTATACAGGATGCCAATGGGCACCGGCTCTTAGGTTTTTACGACTAACAACACTGTTTGATGCATGTATCACATCGATTGTATATAATCTGCTGTTTATGTTAATTTGAAGCATAGATATCAATAAAATACAAATAATAGTCACAAGGCTACATTTTTTTTGTTCCCAAGTGAGACTATAATTATCACAAACAACATTAAAAAGGAGCAGACGATGATGACTTCTAAAGAGAGATTCAAACATGTCATGAATGGTAAACTTCCAGATCGTCTGCCTGTTGACCTCCTTTGGCCCCGAAGTGAAACAATCCGTGATCTAAAAAACCATTTCGGAACTGATAGCATAGATGTAGTAAGAGATAAACTGGGAGTCGATTTTATATGGACAGGCGTAAATGCAATATTCCCAGAGTATTCAGTAAAATGCAACGGCGAATTAACTGGTGACACCCCAGGCGCAGGGCGGTCATATATTTTCCACGATAAAATCACCTTTGAGGATGAATGGGGAATAATACACAGAGTTGGTGCGCAGGGAAAATACCTCGAATGGGTAGGTGGACCGCTTGTAGGCAAGGAGTCACTTGAAGGCTGGAAACTTCCAGTTACAAAATGGGCAACCGTTGACGAAACAAAGACAGCTTATGCAAAATATCAAGACAAGATTATCATTGCCGGAATCAATAACCCTTACAAAATAGCATGGCATATATGCGGCTATGAACACTTCATGCTTATGATGGCACTTAATCCTGAATATGTTCACGAACTTTATGAACATCTTTTTGCTTGGGAAACAGAGCGTGCTGTTATTGCTGCAAAAGCTGGAGCTGATATTGTTGCACTTGTAGGAGATGTTGCCGGTGTTAACGGTCCTATGTTTTCTATAGGCATGTGGGATGAATTCTTAAAGCCGGGCTTTCAGAAACTGATAAAGGCTGTTAAAGAGGCAAACCCCTCAACCTACATATTCTTCCATTCGGATGGTGAGCTGGCATCAATGATTCCAGCTTTCATTGATACCGGTATTGAGATTCTTAATCCTGTGGAGTCAAATTGCATGGATCCTGAAGCACTTAAAAAGAAATTCGGCGACAAAATTGCTTTCCATGGTGCGATATCGGTACAGAAAACTATTCCAAATGGAACCGTTGCGGATGTAAAGAATGAAGTTTACACAAGAATCAGAACCGTCGGTTATAATGGCGGATATATGGTTAGCAATGAAAATAGTTTTCCATACGATGCACCGCTTAAAAATGTGCTGGCAATGTATGAGGCAGTTCAGGACTTCAATTATGATTCTTTACGTTGATCTTTTCCGACGCTGCCTTAAGGCTCTCGAAGGCAGCAGAGAGGATGTTTTAAGACAATTCCCTACGGAACTCTTTGAACTCTTCCGCCTTGATTCGGAAGCCGTGGTTGCGCTGCGGGTATTCGCCGCTGTTAACGTCTAGTTTGAAGGAGTTTGCGGCAGCAATTGTTCGTTCGTAGAATGTATCATATCTTTTTACAAAACGATAAGGCATGTTGTACCAGCCGACAACATCGGTGAAAACCAGCACCTGTCCATCGGTGTATTTACCTGAGCCAATGCCAATTGTTGGAATGGTTAGTCTTGTTGAGATCTCTTTTGCAATATCCTCTGGAACACACTCAAAAACTATAGAACAGGCACCAGCAGCCTGAAGGGCTAGGGCATCTTTGTATAGTTTTTTTGCTTCAACTGCAAGCGCACCGACAACAGCGCGCTTTTCCTGCTTTGCAAGCTGAGGCATGAAACCGATATGAGCCATTACGGGGATATTGTTCTTAACAATTTCAGATACGATACTTGAAATCTCCTTACCACCCTCGAGTTTAATGATGTCCGCCCCCTTCTGTTTAAGCTGTTTTGCATTGGCAAGTGCTGAGTGGATATCATTATAGGAAGAATACGGCATATCAACCATCAGAATTTTCTGTGTTACACCCTTACGAACCGCCTTTAGATGGTGAATCATGTCTGACATTGTGACTTCAATCTCAGAACGGTAGCCGAGAACGTTGGTTCCAACTGAATCTCCGACAAAAATTATGTCTATGTCGCTGTTGTCCAGCGCTCTTGCAGTCGGAAAGTCATAGCAGGTTAGTATCGTTATCTTTTTTGATGGATCTTTTTTAAGCAGCATTCATTAACTCCGTTATATCGTTAGAGCTAAAATATAACTTATTGCATCATCATCAAAGTTCGTGTTCATAATCCAATAAATGTTATATTTAACGTCTTTCAAAAACAGGGAAAAAAATGAATAAAATCATCAAAAAAACAATGCTTGCTCCAAATGTGCTTCGGATGGAAATTGAGGCAAAAGAGATTGCAAAACAGCGTAAAGCCGGTCAATTTATCATGCTCAAAATTGATGAAGATGGTGAAAGAATTCCACTTACAATTGCTGATGCCAATCCGGAAGCTGGCACTGTAACCATAATTGCTCAGGTTGTCGGCAAGACAACAGCTCAACTTGCTAAGCTCAATGAAGGTGACTTTATTACAGATTTTGCAGGTCCTTTAGGTCAGCCAACGCATATTGAAAAGTTCGGCCATGTTGTAGGTATCGGCGGAGGAATCGGCATAGCACCGCTTCATCCAATAGCTCAGGCTTTGAAAGCCGCTGGAAACAATGTAACAGGCATCCTTGGTGCTAGGGACAAATCCCTTTTTATTATGGAAGAGGAGATGAGACTCGCTTGCAATCAGGTGCAGATAGTTACCGATAACGGTTCGTATGGTGAAAAGGGTTTTGTAACCGACGCACTGAAAAAAATGGTTGAATCAGGTACAAAAGTAGACCTTGTTGTTGCAATCGGGCCCCCAATCATGATGAAAATGGTCTCTAAACTGACCAAAGAACTTGGCAACATCCCGACATTAGTTTCACTTAATACAATCATGATTGACGGAACTGGAATGTGCGGCGGTTGCCGCGTCTCCGTTGGCGGAAAAACAAAATTTGTCTGCGTAGACGGCCCGGAATTTGACGGACACCTGGTTGATTTTGATGAAATGACTCGTCGTCTTGGTATGTATAAGTCATATGAAAAAGATTCGATGGAAAAATATGAACACAACTGCAGGATCGGGAGGTAATACAAATGGACAACAAAGAAATTCTGGAAAAACATGCCTCTCTCACAGCTAAAGAACGCGCTTCCGTGCCCCCGCAGCACATGTCGGAACAGCCTGCTGATATTCGCCGCCGTAACATTAAAGAGGTTCCTCTTGGATTTTCTCCTGAACAGGCGCGTCTCGAAGCAGTTCGCTGTTTACAATGCAAGAACAAGCCATGCGTTGCTGGCTGCCCGGTAAGCATAGATATCCCTGCTTTTATGGCTCTTGCAGCTGCCGGCGATTTCGGTGCAGCAATCAAGAAAATTAAGGAAACTAACCTTCTGCCTGCTGTTTGCGGCCGCGTTTGTCCTCAGGAAGAGCAGTGCCAGAAGCCTTGTACTCTCGGAAAAGTGCTTAAAGACCCAGAAAAAGCCGTTTCAATCGGCCGAGTAGAACGCTTTCTGGCCGACTGGGAACGTGAAAACGATAAGATTGAAGTGCCTGCTGTCAAAGCAAGCACCGGAAAAAAGGTTGCAGTTGTCGGCGGTGGCCCTGCCGGACTCACTGTTGCAGGCGATCTCCGTCAGCGCGGTCACGATGTAACTCTCTTTGAAGCACTTCACAAATCGGGAGGAGTGCTCATTTATGGTATTCCTGAATTCCGTCTGCCCAAAGTTATTGTTCAGAAAGAGGTGGATCTTCTTAAGAGAATGGGTGTGGAACTTCGGAGCAATTTCATTGTCGGAAAGACAAGAACCATCGAACAGCTCATGAAAGAAGATGGCTATAATGCAGTTTTCGTAGGAACCGGTGCAGGTCTTCCCTATTTCATGGGCGTTGAAGGTGAAAATCTCAATGGTGTATACTCCGCCAATGAATACCTCACACGTGCAAATCTTATGAAGTCATACAACTTCCCTTCATCCGATACACCAATTCACAAATCGAAAAATGTAGTTGTTGTCGGAGGTGGCAATGTTGCTATGGATTCTGCACGAACAGCCCTCAGACTTGGAGCAGATAAGGTCTATATAGTATATCGTCGTTCCGAAAATGAGATGCCAGCCCGTATCGAGGAAATTCACCATGCGAAAGAGGAAGGAATCATATTCAATGTGCTTATGAACCCTGTCCGTCTGCACGGAAATCCAGCCGGCGAACTTACAGGTGTTGAATGCATAAAGATGGAGCTTGGTGAACCTGATGCATCAGGACGCAGGCGTCCAGTGCCGGTTGAAGGGTCGAACTTTATTATCGAAGCAGATACATTTGTTGTTTCAATCGGTAATGGGCCAAATCCACTAATTCCTAATACTACAAAAGAGATTCAGACTAACAAATGGGGAAATATCATTGCAGATAAAGAGACCTGCGAAACAACCATGAAAGGCGTTTTCGCAGGCGGTGATATTGTTCTTGGTGCCGCGACCGTTATTCTCGCAATGGGAGAGGGCAGGCGGGCCGCTGAATCAATTGATAAGTATCTGAAAAGTGTTTAGGAATTTGCTAGATACTGAAACACCCCGCGGTTCTTCTGCAGGAAGTCGGAGACAATAGCTTCTAATACTGGCGAAGCCTTCGCATCAAGTTTTGCTATGTCGATATTGCTAGGCTGGAAAAGCTGAACAGGATTTGTTGTCATAACTTCAGAACTTTCCTGCTTAAACTCATCGTCCAGATGTTCCATTATTGATTCTTTTGAAGTGATTTTAAATTCCGGCTGACCATTTTCA
>JAEUSG010000342.1 GCA_016788315.1 Fibrobacterota bacterium
TGGAAACTATCTCAATATTCACAATTTCAACAACCGTCCATTTATGACAGGCCACTCATACAGGAACTACTGCTATTCATCTGTACATAAAAGAATGGTAAAACATCATCCAACAAAATACACCTATCTTTACGACCCGACAAAAATGGACTGGGATACAGCCAAAGTTCTTAACCCGGTCGGTGACGGCGGAGGCATATACAATGCCTGCCTAACAAACACACCGCACGGTGCTTTCGGCTGGATTAGAACTGTACAGGGCTGCTGCAACTCTTTTTATGCTCTTTACATGCTTGACGAAACAATGACATGGAAACGGCTTAAAGTAAAGGGAGATACCGTAATTCCAGAATATTATACTGAGGATGGCAATGCCATGTACGATAGCAAAAGAGATCGTATGCTTTTTGTTAGCGGAACAGCAAGAGGACAGGTTTGGGCTTACAGCTTCAAAGATTCTACGATGACAAAACTGAATCCGACCGGAGATTGGAACTCATCAACTACAATGTGGCGTGAGGGCGTGTATCTTCCGGCACAGGACAAGCTGCTTCTTATGGGAAACCTGACTCACAGAATGTACAACTGTGCAACAAACAGCTGGGAGAACCTTACTGTAACTAAAGCGACCGGAGTGGGAACAACCGCCTCGGTAAGTTCAGGTTATGCCTACGATCCTAAGAGAGATCTGGTCTGGGATATTGAGATAAATTGCGAAGTATACGTAATGCGTGTTGCCGGCGGCTACAATCCGGACAGTATACCCACATCAGCATTTAAGACTGAAAACGTGACCACTGATGAGACTTTTGAGGCCTCTCCTAACCCATTTAACCCATCTATCAATGTCACAATACGAACCATCTCAGACAAAGCGGTAAGTGTTGCGGTTTACGATCTCAATGGCCGTTTAGTTGCTACATTGCTGAAAAATAAAATCACCTCAGGGCAGACTATGAATCTTGCCTGGGACGGGAAGACCAATGGCCGCGAATCAGCAAGCGGCACTTACTTTATTAGACAGTATATCGGCGAAAAACTGACAAAAACATTAATGGTAGTAAAAACAAAATAAGGATCATTTTACCATAACTATTTTTCGTGTCAGATTGACTGATTCACCAGTGACCCGTACGGCATAAACTCCTGACCCGAGTTTATTGCCGTTACCGTCACAACCATCCCAAACCACGCTGACCTTTTTACCAAGATGGATGTCCCCAGTGTTGAATGTGCGAATCAGTCGTCCACCAACGTCAAATACTGATATAGCTGTTTTTCTTCTGACAGTATTTCCCGGATAAAAGGTAAGTGCAATTGTCGGATTAAACGGATTAGGTTTGCAGGACAACATAAGAGGATTTGAAGATGACAAACCATTCTCGACAGCAATCGTCAAACTGTCAATGCGAACAATATTTGAAAGCGGACTGATATTTCCTGTTGAATCTCTTGAACATAATGCCGCATAGTAAACTTCACTCTTTGGAAAACTTCCTGTTACCTCAACCATTTCTAGCGTTCCGGCAGAAGAGGGCATTGGTTCACCTTTAGCATTTATTGCCATAACAAATGGAATATGTGTTGAATCTTTTGTCCGATAATCATAATCAATATACTCACAAAGTCTTTTTCCTTTGAAATATTTAAGCTGATACTCTTTTACTTTGCCGCTATTATCGGCTGGAGCGATCCAGCTGAATATAAGCCCTGTATTTGCACTGTTTCTGGCTGCGCTTAGATTTGTGACAGCCTGAGGTGCTACAGTATCGAGCCTTTCCATTGTCTCCCTGAACAACTCTGTGGTGCTGGACAAAGCATCATTCTTTACCGGATCATGAAATGCGAATCTGTAAACCTGATTTTCCGGCTTAAGATAATTTGTTGTCTGATAACCTCTTTTACCACCCAGATTCCAGTTTGTATATGCTTTTTTAAGAAGTGAGGTTTTTCCTGTATACTTATATGCCAGCGCGCAGACATTGGTATAAAAGATTGTGTACCAGCCATCATGCTGCGGCAGGCTGCCGGAAACCGTACTCTGATTATTCACACAGATATTATGCGCACGATCCCAGTTAGGGTATTCAGAATAATAACCGAACAGATCCCCTTTTCTCGGAAAATCAAAAAGGGCGATATAGGGCACATCTCCGCATTTATAATTCATATTCTTTGCGCCATGTTCACCAAATCCTATTACATAATCACGGGCATCTTCATCGCCGCTTAACTGATAGAACCTCTCAATTGCCGCCTGTACATAGGTCTGTTCCCAGCTGCCGCCCTGCTCATAAACCGGCCAGCGATCATTTTTAGTTACAACAAAAGTGGTGTCTGGAACACCGTTTTTCCCGCTTCTTGAAACCACAAGTGTGCATGGATTAGCAGCAAGATATGCTTTAAGACTGTCGGGAAATCCGTTTTGAGTGTTCATTCTCGTAAGCCAGTTTCCATCCGTTGGAGAATATCTCAGAAACCCCCTATTATCTCTGGCATCTGATCTAAATACCATCTTTGAACGGAGATTTGCTCTGTACCAGGATGCAGAATCTCTTAAGACTTCATAAAGACGTACAAGATGCAAAAGCTGTCGTCCTGTCGCTCGGTCACCTGAATTAAGAGACTTAAGTGTATCGCCCCTGGATTTGTCATTTGAAAAGAGCCACGCTGATTCACCAAGATCAATACCACCTTCCAAAGCGTCAAGATCGCCTGTTAAACAATAATAATCAAGCACGCCTGCTCCATAAAAATGACATCCGACCCAGGACTCGATATCAACTCTGCTTGTGCCCCAGTCGGTCCAATAAGTCGGTTCTCCGCCTACAATCTGTCTCTTTCTTTTGCAGTAGTTTGCACCTGTTGTTGCGCACCAATAAATATTATCCAATACTGTCTTAGCACCATCATGTTCGAAACCATGTGTTCTGAAAGCATACCAGGTCTTATTGTAACGGGCCCACGCTTCACCATTGTCAAAGAAACCGCGCTGCCCGGTACGTATCCACTGCAAAAGTTGACCAGCTGCATTATCTGTTTCACTTTCATAATGGATATCCTCAGAGCCTATGTTTGCATCCGGCTGCGGTGCTGCTGAAGGCTTCTGATTTTCTGCAAAAGACCAGCCCCATTTGTTATAGCTGCTTATTTCATTTTCAAGCGTACCGAAAGTACCAGCAGAAAGAGCTCTCTTTGAACTTAAATCCTTTGGATCTGGACGCCCCACCAATCTGTTTTTAAGACGAAATGCCATTGCGCCAAGTGAGGATGAACTTTTTGATCCTGTGTAAAACTCAATGAACAACTCGCTGTTTTTTGTCCCAAGATCGGACAGCTTGTATACACTATCCTGATAGCCAAGTTCATTTTTAATTGAAGTATTGGGCCGGTTCAACTCTTTAACTATGTCAACTTCGACTGTATTTCCATTTTGAACATGGTTTGCTAGAAAGTGGGTATACAGTCCACCTGCACATTTTTCCAACACTGCCATTCCGGCACTGCCATTTTCATAACCCCTGATAGCATGCGCTGTATCAAGCTTTGTGTTATAGTTGGTCTTGAACACTGTATCATATTTAATAACAGTCGGCGTATACGTAAGAGGAAAACTTACAAACGACCGTTTTATCTTTGCTATTCGTCCGCAAGCTGCATTGATGCTGTTACGAATCTGCACTTCCATTCTTATTCTGGGACATCCGGCATATACATCTACCAAATAATAGAAACCTATTCCTCCGCACGTATCTCTGTAAAACTCCCCTTCTACACGTAAAGAGGCTCTTAATGCTCCAGTAGTCAGAAACTGCGCTTTTGTAACTGTGCCATTCTTATATGTTTGTCCTGTGACTTCATCACGAAGGGAGAAACCGCCGCCGGTAGCGCCAATCATTTGCGTGCCGTTAAAGGTAAGATTTTTTATGCCAGTAAAGTTTACTGTATCAACTTCGAATCGTACTACACCATTATCAATTGTGACCGTGCTGCCTGAGCGGGTAACTGTAACAAGTGCTGCTGAAAACACTGAAGGACTTTCGGTACGTACCGTATATGATTTTTCCTCCCCGGCATTAAAATTGTCAACAAAGTCGCAAAGCACCCATTGGTAAGAGCCATCTTCAAATCTAACTAGTTTAGAAAACTGCGCCGGAATTTCTGTAGAACCTCTATAAAGTGCAAGCTGCTGCAGATTAGTTACTTCTCCCCGATTAAATGCTATACCGCAAAAAGCGGGTTCATTGACGCGCTGCTGATTCATATATTCTTTAACTGTAAAAGGTGCCTGCGCAGATAAAGCGCTTAAGCAAAGAGACAAAATAAATAGCAATGCAAACTTGAACATAACGCTCCCCTTTTGATCTGTTATCTGCTTAACACTGCGCTTGTCTGTAACGACTTATCCCCAAGCTCAAGTCTGAAAATGTAAATTCCAGAGGCCATAGGCTTTCCATCAGCGCCTAAGCCATTCCATATAAAATTATATTTTCCTGCCTGTAATGCACTATTTTTTATTGTCATGACTGTTCTGCCCTTTACATCAAGCACAGCAAGTTTAACTTTAGAACCCTCTTCAAGAGAGAAGGAAACTCCAGTCATTGGATTAAACGGATTTGGCGAGCACACAAAGGCATACTTACCTTTACGGGTTTCTCTGGCTGCTTCTATACCGGTAGCTGCGGAACTGAGTTTCAGTACATAAGCCTCACAGTTTTTCTCAATATCCCAGACCAGATCCCGTTTTTCATCGTAGAAATATCCGCTTGATACAGTGCTTGTTACGCTTGAGTTCCCTATAGAGAGTTTTCTCCATTCATTAAGCGCGCAATCATAGAGCCATCCTCCCTGCACCAATACAGCGTCATATTTTGGCAAATAGACCAATTCTCTCACCCAGTCAGACGTGCCAACAGGCCCAGTCCCTGATGGTGTTAGCTTTGTCAATGTGTTGGTTGCAAAGTCATAAGTCCATATTTTCCCAGGATCGCTTCGTCTGCTAACAAAGATCATTCTGTCTCTTTTACTTTCGTAGCATGCACCGCCATCTTCACACCAGTAAATTGGAGGAGTTACTCCGCCGTTGATAGGAAGTTTACGCCATTTGAGGCTATCTTTTGACATCAGCCAGAACTGATAGGTATTTCCGAATGGTGTTGTATTTGACCATGCAAAGCAGCCTTTTGGTGTCTGAGTAACAGAATTATGATAGTAATAACCAGGCATATCAGAGGCGTTGTTAATTTTTATTGTATCGAAATCTTTCTTTACCGGATCGTATAAATACGTATATGAAAATTTAATCAAAACAACCTTCTTCAGATTTACATCATAATCATAGTTGTCATATGGATGACCATACATAAAGGGTCTGTCATTAAAGGTGTGAGGACCGGGTCCCTCACCGGATTCATAGATGTGGTCGAGTCCCCACTCAGCTTCATACCCTATAGACCAGCGATTCTTTGAAATCGAGTAATGAGGCACTGTATTACCATAATATCCTGAATGGCCGCCTCCCCAGACAATGACTTCATCACGATCAGGATTGTAAATCCTTGTTGACCACACACGATCTACCGGTGCTCTGCTGTTATTTATTCTAACCCAAGCATCACTGTTTACATTTCTAAGCGTTGCTTCATTAGCCGCTGTATCAATGCCTGTCGAATCCTGTGCGAAAAAGGCTGGATCATCCTGCGTATTTGATCTGCGCTGCACAGTACCCTGCGCTACGCCATACTGAGCTTGTCCGGAAGGATCGCTGACCGTTGGATTACAGTGCAATTCAAAAGTGTATGGCGTATAACTGTATTGACTGTTTGTTAGCCTGCCTAGGGCGATAATGTTATCATTTGTATCAACAGCTGAGGGCGTTGATAGCATATAATTTTTATTGAACCAAGGTATCGAATCTGTTGTAGCGAATACCTTTATCAGTGTCCATGTATCAGAAGTAACATTATATTTCCACATTTGCAAAGGGGTAATCTGTGCATACTGCTCAGCGCCGGAAGCTGTCCCGTCACTCGGAGTGTACTTATAACCACCAATCAAAACTATCGCTTTGGCTTTTGGCAGATATACAAGATTGTGACCCGCTCTTGGAGAAGGACTTACAGGAGGATTTTTCTTTGTCCATGTACGGTTGGTACAATTGTAAACCCATGTATCAGATGTTAAATAATCCAGATGGTCACCACCGAAAAGCACAATTACCTGATTCTCCGGATCATACACCATTCTTGAAAAAGCACGCGGAGGTGGTTCAATTGACATGGTAAGTTTAGTCCAGGTGGATGTCGAAGGCTTAAAAGTCCATGTACCGATATTGCCACTCTTTGCATTAACACCGCCGCCGCCGAAAAGGAGAATCTCTTTATTTACAGGATCGTAACAGAGAGAACCCCATTTTAAACAGGCATTAAGATCGCCCCACACAGCTCTCTGTTTTGTGCCAAGATAACTTGCCGGATTAACATTTACTGTAAGAGTATCCCAAACTCTTGTTGCTGGATTATATGTAAAAGTTCTGTCATTTACATAATAATAAACTTTTTTATCGTCACTATTATAAGCATATAACCAATGTGCTCTGCTCATTCCACCAAGATATGGACGAAGAAAAGTTTTTCCAGCGCCGGTAATTCCTTTAAAATTAAAATATGAAGTTGAGAACATGGCATACGTGTTATTACCATTACCTCTAACATTACCAAAACTATCTCCCCAGACTGTATAAAGGGCGGGATCAGGAAAAAGATTTAGCCACTTCTTATCACCGCTTCTGATTCCAACCTCATCATAAGAACCGCTATCGGTGCTGCTTTTCATTCCCAAAGTCAGCACAATTCTATTCTCTTCAGGATGGCAGAAAAGTGCTGTTGAAGTTCTGTTTCCAAGTTGAGTATCTGTCATTCTTTTCCAAACATTATCCTCTGAACTGAAAACTGAAATTACAGAAACAATAAGCAGAAATAGATACTTCACCTTGCCCCCCCTTTTATGTAACTAAAAAAATTACCTTAAAACAGCCAGCTTAATCTTTACCTGTTTTGCGCCGTTCTTAAGAACTGCAAAATACATTCCATTACCTAAACTGCGTCCCGCATTGTCTTTACCATTCCAAATCAGCGCCCCTCTGTAGTTGCCGCCGTTTATGCCGAAATCTTTTACAAGTTTACCATCTGCACTGTAAATTGCTAAAGAAGCGCTACCCAAAGTATTAAGCTGGTAACTGATGGCGCTTTGTACCGTTAACGGATTAGGCGTAGCAGCAACCTTCATTTCAGCTGCTCCGAACATCATTTTCTCATGAGCTGTCATGCTGACAGGAAGCAATTTTTCTTCGTCTGATGTCCACTTAAAGCAGACAATCTGACTGTTTATATAATCTGCACAATAAACACCTCTGTCTGTAACCTGAACACTGCTGATCATACCAATCTTTACTTTATCAATAAAATCTCTATTATGTGCACGGAAGATCAGATTACCGTTATTATCAAGCGCTTTAAACTCATTTTGAAAACCGTTTGGGAAAAGAACCCTTCCAAATCTATCAACATCAAAACGTGGGGCATAACAAATACATGTATGTCCCGGAAGCGATGAATGAGTAGGCTGAAAACTGGCACCGAAATGCATCCACTGCATGCCAACCGCTTTAGCACGGCCAGCACCCCAGAATGGTCCGCCCATAAGGTTGCCGGCGGCATCAGGGACAACACGGCCTCCGTCAGGTGAAAACTTGGCTATGGAGCCATATATCACCTTCGCCCAATATTCAGATGAGTAAATATCAGAAACGCCTCCCTTGATCAGACCCTTTATCTCTTTAGGCACAGTATCAGGATATGGCCTTACTCTTATACCGGCAAAAATATTTCCCTTCGGATCGATTCTGATACCCTGACCGATATTACCCCATATCTTAAGAATGGAATCGTTGACAAGTACGCCATTTGAATCATATTTGCTGACAACATACCATTCACCTCCGGCTGGAATAGCCGGTATATTGGGGTCACCTACATTTGGATTATGCCCCTGATAAATATTGTTAAAACGATCTGTTGCCAACCCTCGCTGCCGCATGTCGGTACCCGTATGCGTTGCCTGATCAAAATAATTGACACCGGACGTAAAATTCAGAGGATCTCCCTGCGGAGTAAAACGGAAAATTGAATTTTCAAGATTACCTATATCACGTAGAATAAACTTTCCATTCCAGTCAAAAATTGATTCTCCATAAAATGGATACTGCTTATTTGCAAACAATGCATTTGTGATAGTCCAGATTTTCAAAGTGTTACCGGTTACACCATCGATAAGCGCCTTTGATGATGGTCTTGACAACTGAGATGCATGGTTATGCATAAGAATTCTATCGTCAGAGTCCGACACATTTATGTCAAGTTTTGTATTTCCTTCATAAAGCTTTATTTTAAGAGAGCCGTCAGCCCATGTCTCTGTCCAAGTGCCCTTAGCGCTGTTCTGCCGCCACACCGGATGTGTCATTGGTATGATTGTGTCAATGGATATATTGGAATCAATTCCCAGATGGCCAGGATATGCTTTGCAGGTATCATTCCAATATGATATTGCCTGCATCTGCGTTGCTGAATACAGTCTCGATGATATTCTCTTGTCAAATCCGAGAAACATACCAAGCCTTACTCTGACAGAATATGTGCCGGCGGCAAGCACTTCGCCGTTATCTCCAAATCCATCCCATTCTATAGACTGCGCAAGGCCAGCGCTAAGAGGTTCCGGAGGTGGTGTTGCAACACCGAGCACTCCAGCGGCGAGATGCTTTGCAACCTTTCCATCCTGATCTATGATGGCCACCTCAACATCTATCTGGTCCGATACAGAAAAGGTTATAATAAACTTTCCATTCACCTGATTCAAAGCAGGCTGCTGTACAAAAGTAGCGCCATTGATAACCGCTGAAATCAGAAATAAAACAAGTGCAAACTTTTTCATATAACATTTTCCTTCTTATTAGGGTGCTGTGGAAAGATAGACCAAAACATCATATTACGACATGCACATACATAGCATAAATATGTATCTTTATAGCAAACATATACTTATAATACGCTGCTGCCTCTTCCGGTAAACACGCGGTGAAACACCATATGCAGCCATGAAAAGTGCATTGAAATGGGAAAGATTATTAAAGCCGCATTCAAAAGCAATTTCAGTAATATTGCTGCTGCTTGAAACCAGAAGCCTGGCTACCCTTTGCATTCTTAAATTGTTTATAAAAGCAGTTGGGCTGATTCCCTTATATTTCTGAAGGGTACGATTAACATGTTC
>JAEUSG010000066.1 GCA_016788315.1 Fibrobacterota bacterium
TGACTCATAGGAAATTTGATTTTTTCTCATACGGTAAAGGCAATTTTAGCCTCATCACCATTAAATCGCTCACTTGACCACAAATCTACTGTTCTATACAAACATCAATCGTTAACAATTTCAAAATATTCACTCTTTACACCTAAAAACAACCATTTTCTCAAAAGCTACCGCAAGACTCAAGTTGCCATTCTGCTTACTCTGTCCATTCTGAAACTTCACAAACATCGTAATCTGGTATAAAATCTCCAAACTCTTCTGGCTTTGTTGACTCAATTACTATCGGAGAGTTTACTTGTTTTTGCGGCGGTGATAATGCTTTCGGTGGCAGTCGTGTTTTTCGGTCACGCCAAAGACCGCTACTTTTGAGAATATCTCTGGCTTTAGCCTCTGAATCTATGAAGCCCACAATCTTCATATCACCGCCGCATTTCTGGCATTTGAGCGGGTCAACCTCAAATATCAATCTAATCATTGCAGCCCAATACAACTTGAACTTGCTGCGAACCTTAATCTCCTCAACTCTATGTCGAATATCAAGCAACCTGTTTAGTTCCGCCAATTCATCTGCCTTTTTCTGACGATACCCTCTGCCCTTATTGGAATATCTGCCGTAAAAGCGTATCTGATGCTCACCTTTATTCGGAATGTGCTGAGTAACCTCCGCCAAGAAATCCAGTGGCTTAAACGCCTGAAAATTTCGCTTCACACCAGTTTTGAATGTATCGTCGCCCATTGCAGGATATGGAACGCAAGACTTGTTGCTTGCACGGTAGACGACGGAGCCATCAGGATCAACACTAATCATTCTGGCAAGACTTAATGGTGAACGAGCTATATATTCAGCTAACCGATGTATTCCGTCATTGTCGCCTGTCGATATCCTAACGGAATTGTCAATACTGAATCCTGAATGTTTCTGACTCTTTATCTGATTCACGACTTCCTGACTAATCTTCTCCTCTCGCAACATCATATCACAAACATTATTCTCCCATATTGTCAGTGCGGTACGAAGATTTACGTAAGGTCTTGGAATGAACTTGTCATCATCTGTGTACGCCCCTTCGGTTACGATTGAGTGGATATGTGGATGAAAATTAAGAAGGTCGCCAAATGATTGAATCGCTGAGAACATGCCTGGCAAAACTGTGTCGCTTGCTGTTTCGCTACGAAATAGTTCTCGCATTGTCTCGTAGGCACAACGAGATAATTTACCAAGAAGTCTTCGATCCATCCTGTAATAAATGCGCAACCGTTTTGGTATCGTAAAAACCCATTGCCTATGGGCTACTGGCTGTATAATCTCTGTCGTTAAACGCCTGCCTAGAATGATCGACCTCTTCTTATCACAACTCGGACAACAAGAACGCTGTTTACAGGAGAAAGCAACAAACTTCTCATCTCCGCAGTCTTTACAACGGACAATAGCGAAACCTTCTCGCAAATCACCGCACCTCATGAATTTTTCCAGTGACTTACGAATAACCGGACGCCAGAATCCGTACTTTGCCTGAAAAAGTGTCGGGAAATTAACCTCAAAGGTGTCGAAGTTGGCCTCAAGCACCTTAAAAAATGGTGAGTCTTCGGGGTGTCTTGGCTGGTAAAACTTGGTGGTGGTATCCATACCAACAAAGATAGCGAGGACATGTGACAGAATATGTCACATCAAAAAGATATTTCAGGGAAATTGCCCAGTAATAAAATAGAGCTAACCTGACGAAAATAAAGCCCAGTACTACGAATAGTGCTCAGGGCTACAAAAAGAAGAAAAGCCTGAATATCCGTGGTAGGCCAGCCAAAAAATGTGAATCAACTGCCGAAAATAGAGGTCGAGACTACAAAAAGTGCTCAAGGCTACGTCAAGTGTTTGGCGTAGAACACCACAAGGGGAATCGAAACCCAGAAAGATTTGAGTGGGCATAAAGAGCCAAAAGACATTCTTGACAGTCGGCTGTCAGCCGCCTGCAAGCCAACAATGATCCGTGTATGCTCTGGTGAAACGCGCTGTAATTGACAGCCGTAAACGGCTGCAATCAAGCGCGGCGTTAAACGCACTATTTTCATCATGTGCTTAATTGGATGCAATTGTGGGGCAAGACAAAAAGGCAATAATTCGAAATTATGAAATATCTATTTGATTTGGACAATACATTGCTCGATGAAGATAATGCGCGTGAATCTTATTTAATACAAGTATTCCAACAATATCAATACCTCATACCTGCAATCTCTTATATTGAATTTAAAAAGCACTGGTCTGAAGTCATCGAAAAATACTATGACATGTACGTTGCAGGTAAGTTAACCTTTCATGAGCAAAGACAATATCGGATTAAAGATGCTTTTGGTCTTAGCCCTCACAATTTGCCAATTGTTAACGAGATCATAATAAATTTTGACGCTCATTATCAAAATGCTTGGCGTTGTTTTGACGATGTAATTCCTACGCTAACTTCAGTAAAGAAAAATGATTCCAAAATAGGTCTTATTACCAATGGAGAAAGCTCTCAACAGCGTGCTAAAATAACAAAAACCGAAATTGCATCTTATTTTGACATTGTTGTAATCTCTTCTGAGGTAGGATGTTCAAAACCATCTAAGAAGATTTTTGAAATTGCATGCTCCAAATTAAATGCACACGAATCCGAATGTTATTTCATTGGAGACCGAATTGATCTTGATATTGAAGGTAGCTATAAAGCTGGAATGCAACCCATCTGGTTAAATCGGAAAGGTGAATCGAAGAAAGTACCAGCAAATACAATCATTATTTCAAATTTAACAGAAATCTTAAGAAAATGAAAGGCAGCCCCACAACTGCATCCAATTCTGATTCGCCCATGATGAAAGTGCGTTTAACATCCCCGCTCAAGCTGACAACGGCGCAATTTATATATTATGGAAGCGCCGTCGCAGCTTAGCGGGAGCGTTGGAACGATTTTTAAAATGCAAGCTTAACATTTATACAAACATGCTTTCTTAAAAAGAGATTGCGAGATGTTGGAAGCCAAAACTAATAGTTTTTTATCTTTAGTCCATATTCTACAATTATGTAATCTACAGGTAG
>JAEUSG010000098.1 GCA_016788315.1 Fibrobacterota bacterium
CGGTCTCTGGTTTTACTGTGTATTGGACGAAGTTATAAAGCATGCCGGAAAAGTTTACTTTGTGTCCATGCGAGAGGTGGCCGCCCTGATCGAGAGCGAGACCGACAACTTTGTCGCCAGGTTTCAGTGTTGCAAAATAGACAGCTGTATTTGCCGGGCTGCCGGAGAGAGTCTGAACATTAACATGTTCGCAACCGAAGAGCTTCTTAGCTCTGTCGATGCAAAGGCGCTCCATTTCGTCAACAATTTCGTTTCCGGCATAGTAGCGCTTACCGGGGTAGCCCTCTGAATACTTGTTGTTAAAAACAGAACCCATAGCTTCAAGAACAGCTCTTGAAACGTAGTTTTCAGATGCGATAAGCTCCATGCCTTCGCCCTGACGTTCCTCTTCGCGTTTTGTTATAGAATAAATTTCCGGGTCAATTCTCTTTAAATTCTGCATTTTACAATTCCTTTCATTCGTCCATCATTGCGATACGGCGGTCATGTCTGCCGCCTTCATATTCTGTTTCAAGCCAGGTTTTTACTATTTCTGAAGCCTCGGCAGGAGTTTGAAATCTTCCACCAAGACAGAGTACGTTTGCATTGTTATGCGCTGCAGCTAATCGTGCATATTCCTTTGTTGGAGTAAGAGCCGCACGTATGCCCTTAAACCTGTTTGCTGTGTAGCAAACCCCGAGGCCAGTTCCGCAAATAAGAATACCTCTGTCTGCTTTGCCGGAGAGAACTGCCAGTGCAACCTCTTTTGCGAATGGAGGATAATCTACAGATGCCTCAGAGTGTGTTCCGAAATCAGTAAACGAAACACTTTCTGAAGTCAGAGCTGTTTTTAAAGACTCTTTTAATGAAAATCCGCCATGATCACTGCCGATAGCTATTCTGAAATTTTTCATGTAGTATATTCCGCATTGATTTTTACATAATCGTATGAGAAATCGCAGGTATATATTGTAGCTTCAGAGGCACCCTGACTGCATTCTATTACAATATCAATATCCTTTGTCGATTTCAAATGACTTGCAGCAGCCTCTACATCTATTTTGAGAGGCGTTCCGCTTTTAACCAGCTTTATGCCGGCAACTGTTAAATGACAAAGATCAGGGTTGATTTCTGCACCTGAATAGCCAAGTGCTGCCATAATTCTTCCCATGCAATTAGGATCGTTGCCGAAAAGGGCGGTTTTTACAAGAGGAGAGTGCGCTATTGAGCGTGCAGCTTTGTCGGCCTGATTCTCAGAAGGGGCGTCTTTCACAGTAATACTTACAAACTTTGTAGCGCCTTCGCCATCTCTGACTACCATCTTAGCAAGTTCGGTGAATACATAAACAAGGGCATCGCTGAATATTTTGAAATCAGCACTTCCAGGTTTAATTACATTATTTGCAGCAGCACCATTTGCAAACAGCATCAGCGTATCGTTAGTGCTTGTATCGCCGTCAACAGTGATTCTGTTGAAGCTGAGCTTAAGAGCGTTTTCAAAGGCCATTTTAAGAGCATCTTTTGAGATAACGGCATCGGTTGTAGAGTATGCAAGCATTGTAGCCATGTTCGGATGGATCATGCCGGAACCTTTGCAGCACCCGCCTACAGTAACTGTTTTACCACCAATCTCAATTGTTACAGCTATCTGTTTTTGAACGAGATCTGTTGTTAGTATTGCTCTTGAGAAGTCATCGCCGGCCTTTTGTGTGTTCGAAAGACCTTTCTTGATTGACGAAATTCCAGCTTCGACTTTATCCATTGGCAGCTGCCGTCCAATAACACCGGTTGAGCAGACATAAATTTGCAGTGGTTCACACCCAAGTTGAGCTGCAGTCAATTCAGCCATTCTTTTGCAGTTGAGCATGCCCTCTTCGCCGGTGGCTGCATTTGCGTTACCGCTGTTGACTATGACCCCTTTTACAAGAGAGCCATTCTGCATAACACTTCTACACCATTTTACCGGAGCGGCACAAAGAAGATTTTTTGTTGTTGCACAAACTGACTGAGCTGGCACATCTGAAATAAGTAAAGCAAGGTCTGGTTTGCCTGATTTTTTTATTCCTGCAGAGAGGAAAGAGGCTGAGAATCCGGCTGCACTTGTAACTCCGCCGCCTTGTAGAATTTTCATAGAGGAGATCTCCCGTTTTTAGAGTTTTAGAAAATCGTTTTTTTTGTATGGGATAGTCAAAGTAAAAAGGAGGATTTTCCACTTTCTATTACAATTCATACGAATGGTTTACGTTAGCATGAAGTGTTATGCAGTGGCAATGCCGTGAAAAACGCAATAATTTGGCGTTTCGAGAATGGTACAAATATTGCAATATGGATTGATAACAAACTATGGGGGGCTTGTGGCTAAATTATTGACATTGATTCTTGTCCTGTTTTCATATGTTTCGTCGGTTGATTTTGATTCGTTACAAAAGGACCATTGGATGCAAATTCCACTTACCGGTTCTTCACCGCAGTTGTCAGTTGAAACCCACTTAGCGTTTGATACCAGTGGATATATTTATATGCTAGGTGGTTGTGCATATTGGGGTACTGCCGGCGGAACTCACAATAACGACATATACAGATTCAATATCAAAACCGGAGAAGCCGTTAAGCTATACCAATGTGGAACTAACCCCTGGAACGGTGGTTGTCAGGCAGCTCAGGTTTATGACCCATCACGAAATTGCATTTGGTTCGGACCTGGTAGAAATGCAGCCTGCAAAACAGGAAATGTTTTTTATCCCGGACTCTCATATTATGGCGGCCTTTATAAAATGCAATGTCCTTCCGGACCAATTGAAAAGGTTAGAGATAGTGCCATATCGGGGATGTTTTTTGTTTATGACGAGAAGAACGATCTTTTAATTGCTGTATCAGACGATCGTTATTTTGGATGCACGCTTACAATTTACGACATAAAACGCGATAGTTCGTATGTTGTAAAAGCACCGGTACCACTACGTACAAACAGTACTAATTGTTGGTATGTTCCCACATGTTTTGACACTAAAAGAGGACTCGTCGTTGTTACTCGATGGGGGGATTATAACCAAGTAGATTCAACCTCGCTGAAAACTGTTTGGTTCTATAATACGACCACAAAGGAGTGGCATTACAAAACCCCAGCTAAATATCCGCCCATATTCAATGTTCCACTTGTATATGAGCCAAACCTTGATAAATATGTACTGTTCGGTTCAACATGGGCAGGAATGTCAAGCGAAAATGAGTGGCATCCGCAGCTTTGGGTCTATGATTATGATTCCAACGTATGGACAGAAAAGGTTCGCGGGTCTGCAAAATATGACACCACGAACAGATCCGCATCAACCTGGCCACCGACTAGGTTTTATCCCGGTTGTTTCGGATATTCTCCAAATTACAAGCTGCTGGTAAACTGGGGTGGTCTTTGGACAGATGCGCGTGGTAATAAAGAGGGGAGGGTTCCTCATCCTATATGGGCTTACAAACTCGGTGAAGACGCTACAACAGCCGTTGAAAAGGAAACAGCTGAAAGTCTTTCAAATATCAAATTGATAGTTAGTCCATCACCTTCAAATAATAATACTTCAATAATGGTCACGGTCTCTGGATATGATGGAAATAACGCTTCTATTTTAATTGTTGATGTGAATGGTCGCACTGTTTTAAATATGCCTTTGGGTAATCAAAAAGTATTGAAGTTAAGCAATGTTAAAAGTCCCGGTATCTATTTTGCTCAGCTCTGCACAGAAAAAGGTGCTTTTTGCAAAGAAAAGTTTTTAGTAATGCATTGATTTTAATACTCTGGTTGTCAACTTGCACTTTAAGAGAACAGTTTCGTTTTAAAAATGTCTTGCAAAAAAGTTTGCTGTGTGTTATTATTTAACCGTTCGATGCTCTTTTGAAATGTTTTTGTAAGCTGTTTCAGAAAAGGGAATGCCGTGAAAGCCGGCAGCGATCCCGTCACTGTAACGGATGCTGAAGTCAGTAAAATGGTGCCACTGACCGGAATAAGCCCCGGTTGGGAAGGTGTACTGATGGAGTCCGGAGCCAGGAGACCTGATCTGAAATGAAGTCTTTAATTATATACCTTCGCGGAAAAGGTGAACATTGTCTTATTGTATTCGTTTTATTCTTACCACTGTTTTGTTATCATGCGTTATCGATGCGCAGATCTTTGTTGATTCTGTTGTTAAAACAGTTGAATCTCCAATAAATCCTGATTATAAATTAGCTTCGCAAAGAACAACGGTTTCAGCACCTTCCAAGATATTAATTACCAATAAAGAATTATCACAGTTTGCTTCGGTGGCAGAGTTAATTGATGAAAAAGTACCTGGTGTTAACGTACGCACACAGGGGGGAATTGGTTCTTTTTCCAAATTATCAATTCGTGGTATTTCCGGAACAAGAGTTGCAATTTATATCGATGATGTTCTAATGAATACCTCTTCAGGGACTGGAGTAAATCTTAATTCGTTACCTATGTCTCTTTTTAAACAGGTTGAAGTTTACAAAGGTGCCTTGACTGAAGATATGGCTGGCACAAGCAGCAGTGGTGCGATAAAGCTTTATACGGCCGGTTCTGAGAATAGTACCGGTGTTTTTGGCTCATTGTCAGCCGGT
>JAEUSG010000106.1 GCA_016788315.1 Fibrobacterota bacterium
CCTTTCAGCAATTCAACCTCTAATTGAAAAAATTGTGGCGGATAATCCATCACAGGTTTCAGAATATCGCTCAGGAAAGAAGAAGATCTTAGGATTCTTTGTCGGTGAAGCCATGAAAGTTACAAAAGGTAAAGCTAATCCAAAAATAGTAAATGAGATACTTGAAAAACTTCTTGCCTGAAAGCGTTCTTAAGGCGCTCATTATTTCGATTCTGTGTCCATTGATAGCGGTCGCCCCTCTTCATGCGCAATTTGTAGATACAGTAAGAACAGAATCCGCAAAGCAGGATTCCACTGCTGAACAGAAATATCCAATCATAAAGCGTGAAGTTAAGGTCTCGGATCAGATCAGAATCGGCACTACAATCATGGTCTTTGTCGTACTGGTTATGACTCTTGTAAACAATTACAATCCGGATTGAGTTTTTATCAGATTTTTCTGAAAACAAGAGCAGTTCTGCTTGGTATATACATTTTTAACAGGTTTGAACTTGAAAAGTAGTCAATTCCGCTATCAACTCTGTTATGTCCTCCGAATTCGGATGAATCGCTGCTTAAAGCAATTCTATAAGTACCGCTTTCTACATTGAGACCATAATCAGGGAAAGATTGAGTCGCATTGAAATTAAAAACGAAAAGCAGTCCAGCCCGCTTGAATGCTATAATTTTATCCCCGTTATTTACTGTTACGCAATAAACGATGTTGTCTTCAAGAACCTTGTTTGAAGATATCAGCTTAGTCATCGCTTTGTCAAAATTATACATGTAATGATAACGCAGCTCTTTGTTGAAAGCTAAACTCCATTGACGGCGTGCGTAGTGATAGGACCAGCCGTTTCCTTCACGCGGGAAATCGACCCACTCCGGGTGGCCGAACTCATTACCCATGAAGTTCAGATAACCGTTTCCGGCAGTGGATATGGTAACTAAACGGACCATTTTGTGAAGCGCTATTGCTCTGTCTATAACCAGATTGCCGTGTGCAACATGCATGTCGGTGTACATAGCTTTGTCAGCTAAACGGAAAATTATTGTTTTATCACCTACAATAGCCTGGTCATGAGATTCAGCGTAGGAGATTGTCTTCTCTTCCATGCGCCTGTTATTGAGTTCGTGGAACATTTCATCCATGTTCCACTCTTCATCCTTAAGTGTTTTTACAATCTTAATCCAGTAGTCCGGTGTACCCATGGCAAATCGGTAATCAAATCCGTAGCCACCCTGCTCAACAGGGAGCGCCAGCCCCGGCATACCGCTCATCTCTTCAGCAATGGTTATAGCAAATGGGTTTATCTCATGAACAAGTTTATTTGCCATGCCGATGTACATCATGGCATCGTCGTCCTGGTTTCCATCATAGTACTGGCTGTAATTTGTAAAGGCACGATTCATGCCGTGGTCAAGATAGAGCATGCTTGTTACGCCGTCAAAACGGAAGCCGTCAAACTTGAATTCCTCCAGCCAGTAACGCAGGTTAGATAGCAGAAAATTCTGCACTTCCGGTTTAGAGTAATTGAAGCAGCGGGAATCCCAGTAAATGTGATCCCCTTTGTGTCCTTCGTGAAAGAATTGATAATAGGTACCGTCGTAGCGCGAGAGCCCTTCAATTTCATTTTTTACAGAATGGGAATGGACGATATCCATAATAATTCTAAGTCCCAGACCATGCGCTTCGTCAACAAGCCGTTTAAGTTCGTCGGGAGTGCCGAAACGGGAGGATGGGGCAAAATAACTGGATACGTGATAACCGAAAGAGCCGTAGTAGGGATGCTCCTGAACGGCCATAAGCTGTATTGTATTGTAGCCAGCTTCAACAATACGCGGCAGCATATTTATGCGGAACTCTTCATAGGTAGAAACACGCGGCTCTTCACCTGCCATACCAACATGCGCTTCGTACACGAGCGGAGCTGTTCTTACCTGAGGATTTGAGTGTTTGAACTCGTAAGGTTCATCGGGAAACCATATCTGGGCATTAAATTCCTTAGTATCGGGATCCTGGACTGTTCGTGTAGCCCATGCTGGAATTCTGTTTCCTTCGCCTGCCGCCCAGCTGATATATAGTCTGTAAAGCTGTCCATGCTGAATGTTTTTCAGTGGGACTTTGAGTTCCCAGTTATCACGATTGTCGGCCATTCGTTTAAATGCGTATTTGGTTTCGCGCTGCCAGCCATTGAATTCACCAATAAGAAATAGTTCTATGAGATTAGGTGCCCACTCTCTAAAGACCCAATGAGTCTTGGTTTTATGAACACCAAAATATAGATGACCATGAGCACTTTTCTTAAAGTCCTTTTTTCCGCCAGTGAATTCAGAGATTCTGTTGTTTACAGCATTTATGCGGTTGCGAATGATATCAGTGTACGGAGCTAGATAAGGATCCATCTGGACAAGTGAGGGCACTTCAAAGCTATCTTTTTTCATTGGTCTCTTTCTGATTTAAACCTTTGAATCAAAATATGTTATAAAGTTTTAATAGTCAAAGAGTAACCATTAAATTCAACAATGTCGCCATTGAAGATCTTTTTCCTCTTTCTTGTTTCAATAGCGCCGTTAACCTTAACAAGGCCATCGATGATAGCAAGTTTTACCTCGCCGCCGCTTTCTGAAAGTCCAGCGAATTTTATTAACTGACAGAGTTCAATGTGATCCTCGCTGATCTCAACGATTTGCGGTTTCCTGTCCTGTGTATTTTGCATAGTGTAAATCCGTATTGTTTTTGTAGCCTTTAAATAAAAAAGAGGCAATAATATCCAGAAGTGGATCGGATATGCCGTTTAGAAAGGCATAACGCTTATTATCATTAGTATGATGCTGAACATGATGGCTCTTAGGAAGCAGAATCCTCACGCTGGAAAGCATTCGTGTAAACATATTTGATTCAGTATGGCAGCAGTAATGTGAAACTTCAGCGAGACATGAAAATACTGCAAAAAGAATCAACAGGAGAGCGATTGTTGCTGGAAGCGGGTGAGTTATCAGTAATGCAAAAAGAAGAACGAGATAAACAGTGAGCCATATTTTGGAACCGGATTCAAAAAAATATACCAGCAGAATATTTCTTTTCTTGTAAACAGGTGTACGATGATGAAGATGAAAACTAGCCACAAAAGGGCCAGTGAGTCCGGTATATGAATCATTATTATCAAGCATCATGTGGACAATTCCATTTATGAAATCTGCAGCAATATATGCGATAAAAATAGCAGCCAGCACAGTAAGTGTTGACAAACCGTTGAAATCATAAAGGAAAAACAGTAAAAAAGGGGTGAATGTGTTTACCAATGATATGTATATGCTGAATAGTTTGTAACCGATATTTTTTTGATATCTATCCATAGCTGCATTAAACTCAAGCTGCTTGCGCGGAAGAATGTTTTCGGTAATCATGTATTCATTACCTTCTTGAACAGGTCTATAAAACGGCGCATATCACGGACTAAAACAGCCTTAGGATTACATCTCAAAACCATACCATCTAGATACATAAGACTTTTTACGATTGGATACATGCCCTGTTCAAAAACCATACCGCTGTTAACACCAAGTTTAATCGTTTCCATCATACGTTTTGTAAGGCTCACCTCGGATACAGTGGCATTTTTGAAGTCTTTATAGAGATCCATGAACTTATCTCTAAAACGTGTGTATGCCGCTCCTTCAACTGAGATGTCGGCCATTGAATTTAATGAGGTTGCACAATAATCATAATCGTACTGAGATAAACCATCAAAGAAATTGAAGAGACCAGTCCTCATTTTTACGCCGACAGTACTAATCGCGCCGGTATCGATAAATGCAAATTTACCTTCAGGTGTTCGAATAATATTGCCTGGATGTATGTCTCCATGAAAAGTTCCAATGCAGAAGACAAAGAAGCCGTGAAGATGAAAGAGATCCAGTAGCTCAACGTATGATATTTCACCATTCTCGAGCAGTTCATCAAATGTGCGTCCTTCAACAAACTCGGAAACCATGTGTTTTTCAGAGGATAGTCCGGTATGTATTTTTGGAAAGTAAATACGGGAGAGATCAAATTTATCTAGATTTGCCGCTGTTATGTCTCGAAGAATCTGCTGGCCGAGGGCCTCTTTTCTAAGATCCAGTTCGTCCAATGTGTTTTGCTCAATGCTGTTTATTATTCCTATCGGATCGGCAACCTTTGCGAGCTTAGGATAAAAGAAAATCATCAGTTTCAGCAGTGAACGAAGCGAGTTTACATCTCTGGTAAAAGACTTTGCAAAATCTTTCTTTACAAGTTTGATAACGACGTTTTCGCCTGACTTCAGTACACCCTTATGAACCTGACCGACAGAGGCAGATGCTAAAGGTGTTTCATTGATTGCTTTGAAATTGTTCTTCCATTCGTTACCGGTTACATTATCGAGTATTATTCTGAAAGATTCAGGCGGTAAAGAATCTGTGTGTCGATACAGTTTGGCAAGATGACGACAATTCTGCTCCGGCAGAAAATCGAACCTAAGAGCATAGGTCTGACCAATTTTAACAGCAAGGAGACCTTGGGATTCTATGAAATCCAAATCAGGCAGGTCTTTCCCGTAAATAGTCTTGATAAGTCTGATAAAATTAAGCCAATTCATGTTTTCACTTTATCAAAAAAGGATGGTAGCAATATAAGCCCTCAAGTTATTTTACTGCAATCAATTACGGGAGTAAAAAAATGGCCAAGAAAAATATTGTTATTATTGGAGCAGGACCGGGTGGACTCACCGCCGGAATGATCTTAGCTGCACGAGGTCACAAAGTATCCATATATGAGAAAGAGTCAAAAGTTGGCGGCCGCAACGCTGCAATTGAGATGAATGGATATAAATTCGATATCGGCCCGACATTTCTGATGATGACATTTGTGCTTCGTGAAATGTTCGCCGAAGCTGGTCGGAAACTTGAGGATTATTGTAAGCTAATACCTCTTGAACCGATGTACTCACTTTCGTTTAAGAACTTTGAACTTTGCCCCACGACAGATAAAGCGAAAATGAATGAGCAGATTTCAAAACTCTTTCCTGGTAATGAAAATGGACTGGCAAAGTTTCATGAAAAAGAGAAACTTCGCTACGACGCAATGTACCCATGCCTCAAAAAAGATTACTCTACTTTTAAAGAGATGTTTTCAAAACCGCTCATAAAGGCATTGCCTAAACTATCTCTCGGGCGCAGTCTGATGGATGTTTTGGGAGACTATTTTACTGAAGAGGAATTGCGAATCTGTTTTACCTTCCAGGCCAAATACATTGGAATGTCTCCCTGGGAATGTCCTGCTGCCTTTGCTATTATGCCTTATATTGAACATTCTATGGGCATTGACCACGTTGAGGGCGGATTAAGCAAGATCTCAGAAGCTATGGCTAAAGTCATCGGAGAGCTCGGTGGAGAGATTCATCTGAATTCACCCGTTAAAAAAGTCTGTGTTGAGAAGGGAAATGCTACTGGTGTCGAACTTACAGATGGTCAAATAGTGAAAGCTGATAGCGTTGTTATTAATGCAGATTTTGGTCATGCAATGAAGACCCTGTTTGATAAGAATGTAATCAAAAAATGGTCTCCGGAAAAACTGCGAGACAAAAAATATTCCTGTTCAACTTTTATGATATATCTTGGTGTTGACAAAATATACGATGAGCCTCATCATAAGATTGTTTTCGCTAATGACTACAAAGAGAACGTTAAAGATATCATCAACCGTTCAAGGCTTTCTGACGATATGTCTGTTTATGTGCGCAATGCCAGTAAGCTTGATCCGACAATAGCCCCTCCAGGCCACTCAGCCCTGTATATGCTCGTTCCTACACCAAATATGCGTAATGAACTGCCATGGGACGAAGCCTCAAAAAAGACATTCAGAGACAAGGTGATAAAGAGGGTTATGGAGCGCACCTCCATGAAGGATCTTGATAAACATATAACATGTGAAAAGATTATTACCCCTGTTGAATGGCAGAATGAGAGAAGTCTCTTTTTAGGGGCAACATTCAACCTTGGCCACACTATTACACAGATGCTCTATTTACGTCCACGTAATAAGTTTGAGGAAGTTGGTCATTGCTACCTAGTTGGAGGCGGCACACATCCTGGTTCCGGATTGCCTACAATTTACGAATCGGCAAGAATTTCTGCAGACCTTATCGAAAGATTTGAAAAATGAAAATGATTATTTTTGCAATTGCTCTTTTTGCCGGTTTGACCTCCGCTGCTGACTTCAGTTTCAGAGCAGTAGGTGAGTATGGACTTGTTAATGTGATGTCACATAAGGTACAGTTGGGTAATCCCGGTACATATTTTGACTATGTAAATGAAGGCGGCCAGGAAGTATTATATCCTTTTGGCAGATACTCGGTAGAAATGGATGTAGGTAAGAAAAATACTTTCATTCTTCTCTATCAGCCTTTGCTGATTGAGTCGCAGTACTATCTAAAAAGGGATGTCGTATTTAACGGCATTACATATCCCGATTCAACAGGTTTGAATTCAGTATATAGCTTTCCCTTTTACCGAGCCAGTTATCTGCGTGAACTTATGGTCGATAATCCGAAGATGAAACTTGCGGTTGGTCTGACACTTCAGATAAGAAATGCGCTACTATCTTTTGAATCAACGGACGGCAGCCGGTTTACCAGCAACGCTGGAATTGGGCTTGTGCCTGCTTTTAAGGTTAGAGGCAAGAGAATTTTCGGGGAGCGCTTTTATGCAGAACTTGAAGCTGACGGGATATATGCACCCGTTAGTTATTTAAACGGCAGTGACAATGAAATTGTAGGTGCAATACTCGATGCAAGCGTAAGAGCGGGTGCAAAAGTAAATAAGCCGGGAACAGTTTTTATTAATCTTCGTTACCTGGGCGGTGGTGCAACAGGCACCAGCACTAGAGATATTTGGCCGGGAGATGGCTATGTTAAAAACTGGCTCCATTTCCTGACATTTTCTGCCGGCGTGATTGTTGATTTATAAACATGGCAGACGAAACTAAAATTTATAAAGATGCAGCAAGACTTCTTAAGAATGAAAAATTTGCTGTTCTCGCTACTGTAAAAAATAACGTACCCCATGCGTCAATAATATCTTTTACGGTTTCAGAAAACGGTAAACAATTGCTCTTTGTAACCCCCAGGAAGACAAGAAAATTTACAAATATTTGCGCCAATAAAAATGTGTCACTTGTTATAGATTCACGTCCAAAAACAAGCGCAAAGATTAAACAATCTTCTGCACTTACTATTTTCGGCACAGCTTCAGAAGTTAAAGGACCAAACAAAGAGAGATTAGTGAATTTGTTTTCAAAGACGCATCCGGCACTCTTAACTTATGCTTTGAAATCTGACTTCGCGCTGATAGCTATCAAAGTTAAGAAGTATGTTTTTGTAAATAATATTCAGAAAGTTTTTGTTGTCGCACCCGGAATGTTAAAAATAAGCTAAAACTTTAATTACAGTAATTTAAATCCATCCCGAATTAACGTTATCGCAAAAAAGATTAGCAATAGGGCGAGAACCCTCATTACGGTAGTATATCCGCGACCAGTGAGAAAACTTCTTGCTTTACCGGAGATAAACGCCAGAGCCATTTTTCCTGCTATTAGACATACATAGAATAGCATAAGAAAAACTATTGCATTAACAGGGTTCGTTTTCCATGCTTTAATCGTCGTTGGAGCGCCAACGGTAAGCCAGAAAAGATATGGATTGGGGGAGAGGAAGTTTACAATCATCCCTTTGAAATATGATCGTGCCTCATTCCGCTCTCCATCCATAATCGGAGGTTCTGCTCTGAATGATA
>JAEUSG010000115.1 GCA_016788315.1 Fibrobacterota bacterium
TATATGCATGCAGGAAGCGGCTGAAACGCTTCTACCGTTGGCGTACAAAAATAACATTGGCGTAATTATCAAAGAGCCTATCGCAAACGCATTCTTTCTCGGAAAGCCAAAGCCAGACGATGATAACGCATGGCAGCATCCGACATGGGAACGGGCACAAAAGTTCCTTTTTATGAAAGAATTAACAAACCCCTCACCAATTCAGGCCGCATTAAAGTTTGTACTTGATCATGAAGGTGTTACTACAGCAATCGCGGCAACTGTTGACCTTAGACATTTTGATGAAAACGTAAAGACATCAAACCTGCCTTCTCTGCATTCTGAACTGAAAAATAAAATAGTGCATACTTCTTCTGTTCTTTAACAAGTGCCAAATGAAAAAAAAAGCTTTTCTTATCACCAGAATTGCGGTTACTGCAGCTCTTTTGATATATCTGCTAAATAAATATGCCGTGTCTGATATTTGGTCGGCATTAAAAACTATCGATCCGCTATTTTTTTTACTCTCTATTTTAGCAAGTTTATCGGGTATAATATTCTCATCATTACAGAACAGGCAAATTGCTGGAATTCTTAACATAAAATTCACAACCATTGAGTCAGTTAAAATTTCACTTATATCTCTATTTTACTCACTGACTATGCCAGGAGAAATCGGCGGTGCAATTGCAAAATGGGCAAAATTCAAAGAGCACGGCGCGTCGACTGGAAATTCTCTCTCTCTGTTGCTGATCTCAAGGTATTTCTATTCTTTTGTACTTATAATTCTTTCAATCTTCTCTTTCTCTGTTGACAATCCTTTCAGAATATCCGGGCTTCAACCGATTGCAATAAGTCTTGCAGCTGTATCGCTATTATCTGCTGTTATGCTGCTGCAACCGAGCATTGCGAATACTATGCTCAGGAAATTCCCCCTTCTCTTAACTCCTGTCAGACAGATCAATGGTGCATCTGCTTTACAAAAAACATACTTCTTTATATTTCCACTGGCATCCCAGACAGCCGGTCTGATCGCTTTTTTCTTTATGCTGCACGCACTCAATATCGAGCTATCGCTTTCCTCAGCTTTTTGGATTATGGGCGCATCTGCCATTATACAAATGGCTCCTATACATATTGGCGGTTTTGGAGTAAGAGAGGTAAGTCTAATATATTTCCTCTCACTTTTTTCTATCCCTGGGCACGAAGCTCTTGCTCTATCTACGGCATCAGTGATCAGCAGGTTAGTAATATCACTTATTGGCGGTTTTCTGGAGCTGTCTCACCTTCGTAGAAAGATTAAAAATGGCTAATTCAAACTTAAAAGTTAGCATTCTAATACCTTCTTACAATCAGTCAAAATACCTGATTGCCGCGATTGATTCTGCACTACAACAGGATTACGAAAATCTGGAAGTAATAGTAAGCGATAATTGCTCAACAGACGACACACTTACGCATGTCAGCAGATACACTGCTGACAATCGATTCAAATTCTACAGAAACGAAGAAAACATAGGAATGGGAGCAAATGCACATAAACTTTTCAGTTATGCAAAAGGCGATTTTGCCCTTTTTCTGCCAGGAGACGATCTGCTTTTATGCAACGAATTCATTTCAGACGCAGTCCGTATCATCGAAACTTATCCTTCTATTGTAGCAGTATTCGGGAAAAATAAGACACTTTTTGATGATACCGGAAAGATGGCTGAAAGCAATTGCAACTATCCAGCTGAATACATGACAGGAAAAGATGTCTTTTTAAATTTCACAAAGAGACGTTTGGGTGTGCTTTCATGCCTCTTCAACAGAAATCTTGTTCAAAACATAGGATTTTCAGAAACAAAAGCTCTCAGCGGAGATTTTGAGTTTATCTTACGCTTATGCCTACATGGAAACATCGGTTTTATTAATAAACACACAGCCGCATGGAGAAGACACGAGGAAAATTATTCACGGATGGTTGATATAGAAACGCTAATAAACAACACGGCATATTTTGAAGTTCCTTATAGGACAGCAATCCAATCAAACGCATTTGACAAATGCACCCTAGACAAATGGCTAAAAGAAATGAGAACAAGCTACTTCTTTTCTAGATTAATTAAGCTACACTATTTAGCTCCTGAATTAATACCGGAGTTCGAGGAAGCAATCAAACAATACAACGCTGAGATATACAAATCCGTTACAGGTGATATCAGACTAAAATTATTCAGATTAATTTCCAGATTTTCCTCACTCACATATTTAATCTTCAAATATGTGCTTAACCAAGGCCCATTTATTCGGGAACTATACAGTTTTAAACGTAAAGCGACCGAAAAACTATAGCTAAACAAACTTTGAGCAAATATTTTTAACTTATGCTGAATAATCGTAAAATATGTGTCGTTTTGCCAGCTTACAATGCTGCACAAACGCTTGAACGCACATATGCCGAAATACCAATAGACATCGTCGATTCTGTAATCCTTGTCGACGACCATTCAGCAGATAACACCTTCGATATAGCAGGCAAATTAAACATCCTTAGATACCGGCATGATAAAAACCTAGGGTATGGTGCAAACCAGAAAACCTGTTACACACACGCCCTTGAACAGGATGCGGACATCATTGTCATGCTCCACCCCGATTATCAGTACACACCAAAGCTCATTCCAGCACTCTGCTCATTGATCGCATATGGTTCATATGATGCCGTTTTCGGCTCACGCATTCTCGGGAAAGGTGCTCTTAAAGGGGGCATGCCGGTTTATAAATACATCGGCAACAGAATTCTGACCTTTCTCCAGAATATCATGATAGGCCAGAAAATGAGTGAATACCATACAGGTTTCAGAGCGTTCAGTCGTGAAGTTCTTGAAAAGATCGACTTCAATAAAAACAGTAACGGCTTCGTATTCGATAATGAATTCGCTGTTCAGCTTTTCGAAAACGGATTCCGTGTCGGTGAGGTCTCCTGCCCTACAAGTTATTTCAAAGAGGCAAGCAGCATTGGTTTCATGAATGGCTTAACCTATGCCATAGGCTGCATGAGAGTGTCATTAAACTATATGCTGCGTAAGAAGGTCAAATGAAGATTAAAGATTACATCGTTATCTTTTTAGCTGTAGCAGCAACACTTCTCTTACCACCGCTGCTTTGGAAATGGCAGAAAAGCATTTTCTGGTCAACATACGGTGAAGGATATCAAATATTTGAACTGTTTGGATTTATCGGAGCAGCTGCTCTGTTCGCACTCGCATACTACCGATACAGAACTCATAAGGTCAATAATGCCGGATACCCAATTCATGAAATTTTCTTCCTGTTACTGTCATTTGCTTTTCTGATAATCTTTTCTGAACTATCTCATAAGTCGTGGGACTATAGATTTATTGAGAATGCTGCACGTGCGCTGCAGGCAGGAAAAGACCCGTGGGCAGGTACTCTGCACACGTATCCCCCTCTTACAACCCGCACAATGGTGAAGATTCACTCAATACTTCCTGTTTCATTCGAAACCGGGTGGACACTGGTATTCTTCATCTTTCAGGTTTGTGAATATTGGCTGATTGTTGCCGGAGCCTTCCTGACATATCGATTTACAAAGCTTATAGTAAACAACCCAGCTCTTGCAATGACCATCACAGCCCTCTTTTTTCTTTTCAACAACCCGTTATTCAGAACCATCAGATTCAACCAGGTTAACATCTGGCTCTATGTGATTTTTCTTGGAACATTTCTCTATCTGGAAAAACGGCCTATCCTGAGCGGTATTTCACTCGCACTTGGAATGCATATTAAGATTTACCCTATAATATTTCTTTTCCCATGGTTCATTCAGCGCAGATTCATTGCTGTAGCAGCCGGTATAATCGGCATTGCGTTCTGGTTATTACTTCAAACTTCATTCTTTACAGACTGGTTTCAGTGGAAATGTTATCTAAACTTCTGGGGTAATTTTCCCCACGGCTGGTATTTCCGCGATAACAGTTTTCACAGCCTCATGCTTAACACAATGAAAGAGGTTGGCAGAAGGATTATAGATATCGGACCAGAAAGAGTTTTCTTTCTAAGCAAAATCTCTGCTTACGTCCTCAGCTTTACTTCGCTTATCTATTTTGCCGTAAGAATCCTGAAACGGGAATATGCTTTTTTAAAATTTGGGTTACCAGAATTCAGCCGTAAAGCAGGCCACTTCTGCGACACACTGCTTCTGATGATGTTCATCTCCCCACTCGTATGGGAACACCATCTAATATTTGCAATTCCGGTAGCCATTTGGGCCATGTTCACAGTGAAAAAGCATTCTGTCCTCGTTCTAATAGCAGCACTGATAATATTTCTGCCTCCGACTTTTGACATTTATCCATTCAGCTATCACAGACTCCTCGGTCTGCTTATTCTGGCATTTACAATACCCGTTAAAGCGGAACTCTTGCCCTCACCGCCGTTCATGAAACACATCTCATTCGGGAAGGTTCTGAAGTGACAAAGGATAGAGTGAATTTTACCACAGCAGTATGCATTACTGTTGTTTGGGTGACAGTATTTACCACCCTCGCATTCAAAAAATATTTCGCATTTAACTGCGGTATAGATCTCGCAAACATTTTTCAACCGCTATATAATACTCTGCATGGCAATTTCATGCAGATGACCTTCGACGGCCTTGACAAAAACATCTGCCGCTGGGGAGGTCATGTAGAAATAATCTTTGTTTTTATA
>JAEUSG010000137.1 GCA_016788315.1 Fibrobacterota bacterium
CATATGCAAATAATCAGTTTGTTGTTGTCAGTGCAGATGGAATTATTCTTACTTCTCCTGATGGCGTGACATGGACATTATGGCCATCGGGAACAAGGTTCTCTCTTAGTGGAATAATATATGAAAACAATCAGTATCTTGCTGTCGGTAGTTTTGGTGAGATTCTTACTTCCCCAGATGGAGTGACATGGACATCAAGAATATCGGTAACATCAAGACAACTTAATGGAATAACCTATGAAAATAATCAGTTTGTTGTTGTAGGAACAGATGGAATTATTCTTAGTTCCCAAGATGGAGTAATTTGGACTTCAAGAACATCGGGAACAACTGGAAATCTTTCTGGAATATCCTATGGAAACAATCAGTATGTTGCAGTAGGTAATGCTATTTTTACTTCACCAGATGGTGTTACTTGGACAACAAGAACATCGGGTATAACAACTTGGCATAATGGAATAACCTATGGAAATAATCAGTTTGTTGTTGTAGGGCCCGTTGGTACTATTCTTACCTCCCCAGACGGAGTGACTTGGACATCAAGATCATCGGGAACAACAACTTGGCTCAATGGAATATGTCATGGAAATAATCAGTATATTGCTGTCGGTGACTATGGTTCTATTCTTACATCACAAGATGGAATAACGTGGACATCAAGAAAATCGGGAACAACAGAAAACCTTTATCGTATATTCTATGGAAACAATCAGTATATTGCTGTCGGTGATGGTGGTACTATTATTGCATCACAGGATGGAGTGAGTTGGATATCAAGAATATCAGGAACAACAAGTTACCTTAGGGGAATAACCTATGGAAATAACCAGTATGTTGTTGTCGGTGATACTATTCTTACTTCACCAGATGGTGTGAGTTGGACATCAATAGCATCTGGAACAAAAGATTTTCTTTACAATATAGCCTATGGAAATAATCAGTTTGTTGCTGTAAGTATTTATGGGACTATTCTGAGTTGTATTTATGTAGGCCCCAATACTACCGAAAAAGATTCTAATAACTTACCAACAGAAATAACTCTCACAGCATCACCAAACCCGTTTAATCCAACAGTAAATCTAAAAGTAGTAGTTCCATCAAGCGTTAAAAATCAATTGACACTTAAAATCTATGGAGTTTCTGGTAAAATCCTTAAATCATGGACTATACAAGGTTCGGGATACCATAATGTTCAATGGAATGGAAAAGACGCCAATGGAAATTCTCTTCCAGCAGGAATGTATTTGGCAAAATTGCATGGGGGAGGAACAGTCCTTCAAAGTAAGTTGCTGATGGTTAAATAAGGGGCTCAGGTGGTCGCAAGTTAGAGATTTTAAAAATATTATTTATATTTAAGATCAAAACAGGAGAACATCAGTGGCAGATTCCCCATTTGTTTGGAATGAAAGATTCAGTGTCGGTTACAGACCGATTGATGAACAGCATCAAAAACTTCTCAGCCTTTTAAAATCAGCTATAGAGGCCGTCAGTACGAATGAAAATAGGGAACATACAATAGCAATTTTCAAGGAGTTGGACGAGTATATTCAACTCCATTTCCAGTACAAAGAAGCAATCATGCGAACATTGGATTTTCCTGCTCTTGGAGAGCACATCATTGATCACAGGAATCTGGCAGGCCGGACATCAGCCCTGATAAATGATTTCATCCAAAATAGAGCAAACCACACTACGCTTGTGGATTTTTTAAGAGAGTGGTGGATAAGCCATATTCTTGTTAAGGATATCAGTTATTCAGAATATGTCAGACGTGGACTTTCAAAACTAGGTTGACGTAACAATAGCCGAATCATTTACCTTACTGGCTGCGGCTCTCTTGAAGTTGACTTCAAGACAATAATGTATTGGTATGGCCGCGGGTTTATTAGAAGTACACTATTCGGATTGGCATTCTTGTGCATAATCTTATACCATTCTTCAGTCTGCATAAGACTATCGCTGGCTGCTTCAGCAAATTCAGGCACAATAAGATCAATTTCCAGGTAGCTGCCTTTGGTGCTTTTTTGCAGTTTGTCCGCAAAGGAAAAATCTTCATATCCAGAATCTGGTTTAACATCGTTATGCATAGCTCCGCCATATATAATGACTCTCTGTTTTCGTTCAATGTCGACAACATTGAGGTTAAAGAGGCTGCATGCCTTCTCTGATATTTTACGTGTTACCAGGTTCATAAGAGTATCATAATCCAGATCACCATCTTCCAGCAGCATGTTATCGTACTCTTCGCATGACAATTTCAGTATATGGGGTTTTATCTTTAAACTGTCAGACTTTATTATAAGATCAACCAGTTCATCCTGTGTTGTTTCAGGCCGGCTTATCGTCTCTTCGATACCGGCACTTGCCTGTTCTTCAGCTTTACCGCAATTTCCATCCGGAATCCAGGTTTCAATAATAATATCTGACGTTGTACTTGAGAGTATCGGGAGGATGGATTTCATGAATCTACTAAGCGTGGATGAGATATGTGATGTCTCTTCCTGCTGGTGATATTCACCGAATGCGATAATTTCCGGGTTTGATTGTTTTAATATATGGAGAAAGGCAGCTTCTTCGGATTTAAACCTTTTGCAGGACATGCTGCTGCAGTTGAGTATCAAAAACAGCCCAAAAAGGGCAAAAATGAGCATGAATCGAAGTTTTTTCATCATTATATACATACAGACGGTTAAATAACTAAATTATGACCAAACGGTAAAGGTTATAATAAATGCAAATAATATCTACGATAAAACAAAAAGTAAAAGCGATTGAAAAGGAGCTGGAAACTCTTAAGGAAGAGGGGGTTCGTGAGTATCTGGTTAATAAGACCGGCATAGAAGTATATCCCCAGTATGTTCCTAAGGGTGATGGCAACAATGATTTTATTCTCGACATTGCAGGATATAGCCAAACCAGAACATATACATGCGGTCCGACCGCAGTATTTACTGTGCTGAAATACTTAAAGGGCGATAAGATTACAATTGATAAATTGTTGAAAGTAATTAAATACAACGAACCTGACGGATGCAGTCAAACGGAAATGCTGAGAGTATTAAAACATTACGGAATTTCTGTAAAAATTAAGCATAATATGCCATTCAGAGATATCGTTGCTTCAATAAAAGCAGGCAAACCAATTATCGCAACAACAAACCATGATGAACATTGGATAACAATTGTTGGAGTAACTTTAAAACCGAAAATGGTATACTATTCAGGTGCTGTTGGAAGTCCTAAGGCTGCTCATCAGAGCTGGAGAGAGTTTAGAAAGAATGGCGGAATAAACGGAGATTCTTTTGTCTGCTCGTTAAAAAGCGATAAAACTATCGCCCAACCTGTTCAACATCAACATCCATGTTCAGACGATCACAAAGCTCAATCAAACCCGTCTTAAAATTTCTTACGTTAACGTTTTTGGGGGCTTCAACAAGAATGTCCATTCTGAAAAGCTGTGTGCCTGAGTGCGGAGCGTGACCACGTGATGTATCAAGAGTCAGAACATTTGCATTTTGCGATTTTAGATACTTTGTTATTTCGTGAACCAGACCCTTAGCATCTTCGCCCACAATCTTAACTTTATATTCAAAGACATCGCTCTTTATTTCACGATCGCTAACTGATTTGAGTGATACAGTCAAACCGGAAATTGATGATGCATCTTTTTTAAGAACATCGAACATGGCAGCTGTGCCAGCAACAAGCATAAGAATGGAAAAGTGGTCGCCTAGAACGGCCATTCTCGAGTCGAGTATGTTGAATTCGTTTTTAAGTGCAGCGTTTGAGATTTCTTCAACTATGCCTGTCCTGTCAGGACCATATGCGCAAATTAGGATGTTCGTGTTCATTTTTTCGGTTTTGTCTTGGTTTTTTTCGGAGGCTCACTTTTATTCACAGACTTTGCTGCCGTAACAGTAGCTTTTTTTTCGGGAAGCTTGGTCTTGTTTTTGTCTGTAATTTTCGCTGCTTTATCCGTGGCTGGTGTCTTTACCGGTACCGGTTTTTCGACAGGAGCGATTTTTGCCAGAGGTTTTGCCGTTTTCACTGGCTTTGCGCTTTTTGCTGCAGGTTTGGCTGCTTTAGCTGGTTCTGATTT
>JAEUSG010000138.1 GCA_016788315.1 Fibrobacterota bacterium
ATGATTGAATGGTCCGGTTTCAAAGACAAAAAGACCGGATTGCCTGTTTACAGCCTTTACGGTAAGCATAGAAAGCCAACTAAAGAGATGCTTAAAGGGTTAGATGTTCTGGTTTTGGACCTTTTTGATGTGGGTGCCAGGTATTATACATACATATGGACCCTTATGCTTTGCATGGAAGCTTGCGAAGAAGAGGGGAAAACCATTGTTGTTCTTGATAGACCGAATCCAATTGACGGAATGACTGTTGAAGGCCCTGTTTTAGAACAGAATTATGCTTCATTCGTTGGTCTTAAGCCACTTGCAATCAGACATGGGTTAACCATGGGAGAGATTGCGGTAATGTTCAAACAACAATATTACCATAAGTGCAAGTTGGAAATTATAAAAATGAAAGGGTGGAAGCGGACAGAATATTACGATACAACCGGTTTGCCGTGGGCTGTTCCTTCTCCCAATATGCCTACTCTTGAAACTGCGGTTGTTTATCCGGGTATGTGTCTTTTTGAAGGAGTCAATCTGAGTGAAGGCCGCGGGACGACCCGCCCATTCGAACTATTTGGTGCACCCTGGCTGGATGCAGATAAACTTGTCAAGGTGCTGCGCTCATATAAACTGCCTGGCGTTGTTTTCAGACCGTATCATTTTATGCCTACGTTTGATAAGCATAAAGGCGAAATATGTCATGGCACATTTATGCATATTACAGACAGAAGAATATTTAAACCATTCTTAACAGCTGTCGGAGCTATAAAAGCCTGCCGTGAACAGAATATTAGTAAATTTAAATGGCTAGATGGACCGTATGAATATGAAACTGTTAAGCTGCCTATAGATATCCTTTTCGGTAATGGCAGAATAAGAAAACAGATAGAGAGCGGCTCAGCTCTCACGATTATTGAGCGTGGTTATAAAAGTGAGCAGCAAATATTTGAAAAAGAACGTAAAGAGTGGCTGCTTTACTAATGTCAATTTAAGGAGGTTTTGATGGGTATTAAGGCGTTTATTCCGGCAGCTGGACTGGGCACAAGACTCCGTCCTCTGACCGATCATATCCCGAAACCTCTATTGCCGGCATTAGCGAGGCCGATTCTCGATTATGTTCTTGATAATCTGCTCGAATTGCCGATTGAAAAAATTGGTATTAATCTGCATCATAAAGGCGATCAGATAAAACAATGGATTGGCAGCACAGGCTACAGCGGGATGGTTGAGTTCTTTAATGAAGAAAAAATTCTGGGAACCGGCGGAGCTCTCGCAAATGCGAAGGATTTCCTAAAAGGGGGAACATTTCTTGTTCATAATGGTGATATAATTTCGTCAATTGATCTTCTGTCGTTCTACGAAGCACATCTGAGACGTCATGGTCTAATCACTCTTGCAGTTGATAAGACAAATACTAAGGAAGCCTTTATCGGCCTCGATGTTTCCGGAAATGTTTGTGCTGTACGCGATTTCGGTGATAAGTCAGCTGTGAAGAGATGGGTTGCATACACTGGAATAGCCTTTTATGAACCACGCTTCCTTGATTTTCTGCCGGAAGGTGAGTCTGATATCAGACCCTATTGGATTGAGGCTGTAAAAGCCGGTGAACGGATAACAACCTTTGATATTGGCGGTGTGTCATGCAATGATCTGGGAACTATTGATTCCTATGCAGCATTTGTTGCAAAAGAGCTGCAGCTGCGCGGTGAAGAGCGCTACATTGCATTTGGAGAATCTATACCGGTCAGCTCTTCTATAAAAGGCATGTGTGTTATTGAAAATGGTGCAATAGTCGAAGAAAAAACAACCCTTGAAAATGTCATTCTGCTTTCAGGAGCGGTTGTTAAGAGTGGTGAGCATGTTAAGAATGAGCTGCGATTCGGTGAGTTGCATCTCCCATTAAACACATTTAAAAAAGATAAGTCTATCGTTCGTGATCCGGATACATTGAGCGGTGGTTCTAACAGAGTTTACACAGTCGTATCACTATCAGATGATATGCGAGGTGTATTGCTAAAAACACCCCCTGACGATCCTGAATTTAAGCGGCAGATAGAGTATGCACGGTTTTTCCGCGACAATGGTGTTCCTGTTCCCAGGATTCTTTATCTAGACGAGAGACGACACAGGGTGCTTTTCGAGGATTTAGGCCGTAAAGATCTGTACGAAATTTTTCATTCGACAAAAGATGTTAAGGAGATGATTCCTCTTTATTATTCCGCGCTGGACTCTCTGATTGCTTTTCAAACTGTTCAATCGGAAGGCTGTCAGCTACTTGATAGCTGGCATTTTGACAAAAAGAATCTGTTGTGGGAAACTAGTTATTTTCTAAACCGTTTTGTAAAAGGGTTTTTAGGAATAACAAAGACAGATAGCAAGGAACTTCATTCTGAACTGGAAAAGCTGGCTGAAAAAGTAGATGGTTATCCAAAAAAGGTAATGCATCGAGATTACCAATCAAGAAACATTATGGTTATTGGTAAGGATACACATATTGTCGATTTTCAGGGGGCCAGAATGGGGCCTCCTGCCTATGATGCTGCTTCAATAATATATGATCCCTATTGTCCTCTGTCTCCTGAAATTGAAGAGGATTTGGTTGATTATTACATAGATAAGATGATTAAAAAGGGAAAGTCTACACGGGTGATATTGCGCGAATCGCTGCTTTATTGCGGACTCCAGCGCCATATGCAGGCGTTAGGTGCATATGGGCTTCTAAGCAAGACAAAGGGCAAGGAGTGGTTTGTGCAGCATATTCCAAGGGCTCTATTCCTGTTGAAAAGAGAGGCAGACTTAGTGAAACAGGAATTTCCTGTTCTTGCAGAGTTGATAAAATCATTGCCGGAGAAAAATTAATGAATTTTTTTGATACAGCACTTAAAAGGAATTCTTACAGAGGAAAGTTTTTGCCGGGAACAGTTCCATATGCTTCATTAAAAAGAATTGTTGAAATTGCACTCGCTGCACCATCAGGCAGGAACAAAGAGACAACTGTGATTGTTGCGGTAACTTCACCTGATAAAATTAAAGAGGCTTCGGAAATTATTGAGAAACCGCAAATTGCTGATGCCGGAGCATTGCTTCTGCTCGCATTTGATCCTGCTGAAGAATATGGTGTTGAGGATTGCTCCGCATTATGTCAAAATGCCCTGCTTGCAATTACTGCCTCCGGTTATGCCAGCTGCTGGCTTGATGGTGCCTTAAAACGTGAGAACAGAATCGAACGGTTGGCTAAACTGGTTGAATTACCGCAGCCTTACAAAATAAAAATCCTCCTTCCCGTTGGACGTGCGGCAGATCAAGTTGTTCCTCCGGTTAAAAAGAGTATTAAGGAGAGAGCTTTTCTTGACAAATACGGGGCTTCATTAAGTTGAAGTCCGATTATCAAAAGCTTTCGCAGC
>JAEUSG010000152.1 GCA_016788315.1 Fibrobacterota bacterium
ATCTTAAATATCTCCTCGCGCTGAATGAAGAAAAGAGTAAACAGCTTCTATATAAAACTGCCAACTTCCTCAGACAGAAGCACCAGCAGAACTCCTGCTGCGTACATGGAATTATTGAGCTCTCAAACCGCTGCATCTACAACTGTTCCTATTGCGGTATTGGCGCAGGGGTGAAGGGATTACCGCGCTATAAAATGTCGCTTCCTGAAGTTATGGAGGCTGCTGGCGCAGCTATTGAGAAGTACGGCTTCAAGGTGCTTGTACTCCAGACCGGCGACGGCGCTTATAGTGTTGATGAACTTATAGAGATCATTCAGTCAATTAAGGCTAAATGGCCATGTCTGATTTTTATAAGCGCAGGTGAAACAGGTGTTGACAGTTTAGAAAAACTCTGGAATGCCGGTGCGCGCGGAATTCTTATGCGCTTCGAGACCTCTAATTCTGAACTTTATGCTACACTCCATCCTGGAATGGATTTTAATACGCGGCTTACTCATCTGCGGCGCGCAAATGAACTTGGGTATCTCATTCTTACCGGCTCTCTTATTGGTGTGCCGGGACAGACGGAGCAGGATATTATCAATGATATCCGCCTTGCTAAAGAGCTTAATGCTGAGATGTTCAGTTTCGGCCCATTCCTCCCTTCTCCCGGAACGCCTCTTGCGGAGAATAGTGTGCCGGACAAGGATTTGATAATAAAGACTCTTGCTGTTGCCCGTCTAATCGATCCTGAGAAAGCTAAAATTCTGATTACAACCGCCCTTGAAACCCTCGACCCCGCAAGCCGCGAAAAAGGGCTTATGGCTGGCGGAAACTCTGTTATGCTTAATGTTACACCTATGGAGTATCGTAAACTCTATTCTATTTATCCTAATCGTGCCCACGCACATGAGACGATTACGGAACAGATTAATGTCACTATTGACATGCTGAAAAATATCGGCCGCGCTCCGACTGATTTAAGTATCTAGACTAATTGATGGTCATTTCATAGCCGATACAACGTCTTCGGCATCAAACACCTCTTTGTGTTTTGAAGAAGGAGAATTCATGATCCATAATGCAAAGGTTAATTCCTTTCCATTGAAAAGCGGACATTGTGAAGCTTTAGCAGCAAGTTCAGAAAGCAATTTGGGTAATTCTGAGACACGACAAGTATGTTTTGCTTCGCCAATTAGAATATTATTATGATTGTCAAGAGATTGAGATACAATATCAAATTCTAACATTGCTCCATTGTTCCCTTTACCCCACCAGCGGAATGCCGGACCAAAATGTTTTCCTGCCACAGACAACCTCGTAACACTTTTTCTGGATAGCTCCTCCCAAACATTACCTATGTAATTAGGCCATGTTTTTTTTATGCTTTGTAAGACGTGTTCGGAAAGTCCAGTTTCAAGAAGTGAACGATTAGGTTCTATAAAAGTAAGCCAAAATTTTAAGAATGGATCGCTGATCTTGTAAAGCGTTCGTTTTGTATCACGAATTGAGGTGCCAAATGGTATCTCGTGGTGAATCAAATCCATCTCTATTAGGATAGAAAGCGGTCTGGTTAGCGAAGAGGCCGGCTT
>JAEUSG010000181.1 GCA_016788315.1 Fibrobacterota bacterium
TCACCATATGCATTGTAACCCCAGAACTTCGCTTCATCAAGTGCCGCCTTCATTTCGAATGGCCACATCACTTCATAAGAGTTTCCAAAATGGGATGGTGCATAAAGTTCACGGTAGGCTAATTTTGATGTCATAATATTATTCTCCATACATGGATATATATTCAAAACAGATATTTAAATGAATGGATATTTATATAATTAATATGTATAATTGTTAAATCTTCATTATGAATAAAGTTATTGCCGAGTCACTAGTCTTTGAATACAGCAGGGGAGCGGATTCTATCAGAAAGTCCCCGGGCGTATATAAGGACGCCCCGATCATGCCACATGCTGTTGTTGGCTTTAAAACAGGGCCGCACATTCAACTTACAATAGATGGCAGGGCACCAATAGAGATAAAATCAGGTGGCGGATATTTTGTTCCTCCAGGCTCTTCAGTTTCATCGGTATATAAAAGGGATGGAGAGGTTTTTATCCGATGGGGACATATCGGATACAGGGTAATGGAATATGTGGATCTCTTTTCCCTGTACAAAATTCCTTTTGCATTCAGCAGTGCAGATGGTAAGGTTATCAGTGAAATTCTTTCGGAACTGCAAAGTTTGAAATCATCTAGGCTTCAGTCTGCATATGATATAGTTCAAATGCAGATGTGCGGTTTTAAGCTTCTGGAGATTCTATTGAAAGAGGCCGTTCCGTTAAAGAATGAGAAAACATTTGTTATCAATATGCCGCGACTCAATGATGCACTGCAGTTTATAAACGACAATATTGCTAAACAGATAACGCGTACAATCCTTGCCAGTAAATTGTTCCTTTCAGAGGTCCGTCTGCACACTCTTTTCAAAGAATGTTTCGGCGTTGCCCCAATGGAGTATGTAACGCAGATTCGTGTCCGGAAGGCGCAGGAAATGCTCTATTCAAAGTCAGAATCAATAGAGCAGATAGGCGCATCTGTCGGATATCCGGATCAGTTTCATTTCAGCAAGCTTTTTAAACACCACACCGGTTTATCTCCGTCAAGATATAGACTTAAAAGCAGAACTGAATTTTCTATTCCCAGTCAACATATCAATTAATGTTAATCTTACAGTAATTTACTATAGCTGTGTTCTGGTTTTTCTGAAATTCTTTGGCGTTAAACCGGTTCTTTTTTTGAAGAGCTTTGAGAAATAGTAGGGGTCATCTACCCCTACTTTAATTCCAATTTCTTCAATAGATATTCTCTGACTCATTAACAGTCTTTTCGCTACCTCGATTTTCATATCCAGAATGACATTAACAGGGGAGGTAGAAAGTTCAGCTTTCTGTGCCGCGCGATTTGATACGTAAGATGGCGGAACTTATCCCCCAGCACGATGATTATGACCACAGTGAAGGTAATTCCGATTCACACCTGAAATCATCTCTTGTCGGTGCACAGGAAACGGTGATTATATCAAACGATAAACTTCTATTAGGAACCTGGCAGAGTATCTATTTCTGTGAATTTGACGGTCCGCGAAGCAGACGTATTCACATCAAAATTATGTAGCCGACTCTCTGTCGTAGTATTCAGAAGGTGTTGTGCCTGCGTATCGGCAGAATGCATGATAAAAATGTGAATAGTCAAAGAAGCCGAAATCCTGTGCAATTGCAGATGGTGGATCTCTGTGTTCCTCCATGTGCTGTTTTGCCTTCTCAATTTTCTTTGAAAGAATGTAAATCTCAGGTGTTACTCCCATTACTTTTTTAAAAAGCCTGGAAAAATGTGCCGGATGATAACCGATGCTGTGAGCAAGATCTTTTATGTTCATACGGTTTTTATAGTGTTTTGAGATAAAGTCAACAACACTTAATATCCGTTCTTCCGGCGATCGATTCATGTTTATTGTAGTAACCTCGGTTGATTCCTCTTTTAATGGATGAAGCTGCTTAAGAAGTTTAAGTCCGAGAAAAGAACGCTCCTCCTGCTTATCAGAACCGTTTTTCTTGAAGTCTTTTATTATTTCGTCTATAATTTTAACGGCTTCAGGGGGATTTGCAAGGGTTGTGAAAATGTTAATACCCAAATCTGAACGTTTATAAAGTGTCCCGGCAGCTGATAAGCCCATGATTCCCACATTGTAGAAGGAAACAGCTGTTTTGCTCATGGACTGCAGTTCGTATTTTTCACCAGCTTCAGTGGTCAGCACGTCAAATGGCCGGATTACTTTCTCAAATTTATGAATTTTTACCTTTAATTCTCCCTCTGTCATGATGATTAATGATACACTTGTGATGCTGCGCGGCAGCTCCGCTTTATTGTAATAATTGCTGTTCCTGCGTACAAAACGGCACACGGGAAGATGGATGCCAATCGGATAATATTTCATAATGCATATATAATACATAAAAATATCATATATATACATAGAAAAGTGGCCGGTTTGGATTTATTCTTCCCTTATACAAAGAAGGGGGCTAAATGAAAAAACTGATTATTACAATTGCGTTCATCGCAACGGCAGTTACTGCAGCTCAAGATACTGTCCGGATTTTCTGGTTTGGACACAGTTTACTGGCATCCGCCGGTATAAACAGATCTTATGAGTTTTCGGTATGGGGAAAGCAGCTTGGTATTCCGATGGTTCAAAGTCTAAGGAATACCGGATGCAGCTATGTTTATGAAGTCAAACAGGCATGGACTTCTACATGTAACGCAGATACAATAAGAAAAGGAAACCGTGACTTTGTAATTTATAACACTGGCTATAAGGTTTATCTGCCGGTAGATACATTCTATAAATATCAAGCATTGTACACTAAGCTTATCGATAGTATCGGAGCAAAAGCGGTACTATACGATGACTGGCATCAGCCCTCGCTTAACGCGGCAAAAATGGTCTGCAAACAGAATGCATCAACCTATCTATCGCCTGTAAGGAGCGCATGGTTATGGGTATCGGACAGATATCCAGATATACATTATTCTGTAGATGGTTCTCCGCAGGACACCGGTATAAACAAGATTATGCTTGCACATGCTGCTGAACCTCTTGGATATCTTGCAGGCTGCGTGACATGGACAACCGTTATGTGCAGAAAGCCATTCGGTCTTGATACAGTTTACCCCGCCCTCGATCATGAGACCGCTCATCTTATGCAGCAGGTAGCCTGGAATGCAGTTGTTGATACAGGCAGTTTACCCTATCTGCCCTGGAGCAGTGTTCCTCCGCTGGTTAACAAGATTGATTTTTCGCCTTCACGTGACACGCTTGAGCAGTTTAAAACCGCTCAGCTTCTCATTAAGACCTACTTTAAAAACGACTCCTCTGACGCCTCTTCGAAGTGGGCAATATTCCGTTCTCTAGATCCCAACATTGTTTCTGTTTCTCATTCGGGTGTTGTTATGGGATTGAATGTAGGCGTAGGAAGGGTAGAAGCATTAAGGGAGCATGCGAAAGATACTCTGTATGTCAATGTGGTGAAAACCTCTCTCATACTTGATTCGGTGCGCATTTCACCGAAGACCTTTACTTCCTACCTCGAAAGCGGTTTTCAGTTTGCTGCTACTGGTTATTTCCGTGATGGAAACGTCCGTTCCGCACTAAATGTTACACCGAGTATAAACTGGTTTTCAAATAGCGACAGTATTTTCACAATCATAGGTGGAAAACTTCAGCGCACTTCCGGGGTAGGCGGAAATATGTTTGTTGCCGTAGAGCTTTCTGGAAAAGTTGATACTGTCAAATTTTCTATGCCGCCGCAGTTGAGGTTTTTAGCGCGTATCAATTTCCAGAAGGATTCAATTCCCTTTAATTCTGTCTGGACTCCCGATTGCGGCTTTCAGTACACAGAGAGCCGGGGATTCGGCTGGGAAGGTTTACCGATGCAGAATGGAAAGCCATACTTTGAAGGTGAAACGGATAATGATGGAATCAATTTTCACGGAGCCAATTTCCTGACGCACAGTTATCTGATGCCGAAGACTCTTGCCCGTAAGGACACAACAGGCACATTTCACCTGAAATGTCTCGACGGTATGTACATAATAAAAACAGGTTTGGGGCATGGTAATTGGAGCGGATGGAATAACGGCTCTCAAATAACAACAGTGGTCTTTAATGCAGATACATTGGCTCGTGACAGTTCATACACAGGTAAGCCAGTAACAACTTACATAGATACTATAAGACTTTATGGAATGGATGGAATAAAGCTCAAAATAAAAGGGGCGATAGCCTACATAGTTGTTTGCACAATGGAGGGGGTTAATATCGATTCGATAGCACTTGACAATGGTGAATTTGCGGTAAAAGGCACTGTCGGTTCCTCCAGCAGCGCATTAAATGCTGTTTGTAAACCATCTATTGATGTTTGTCCAAATCCCCTGAATCCGACGGCAGTTATAAGGATAAACGGTATTAGCAGAGTTGATGGTATTCTGAAGATATACAACACTGCCGGAAAAATGGTTGCTGCGCTGAAACCGTCGAATGGCCGCTTTGTATGGAACGGGCATAATAGGGCATCAGGTCTTTATAGTGTTGTATATTCAAATGGGAGGATGGTACTAAAGTCACGGCTTTGTCTTTTGAAATAAATATATGAGAATACTTTATCTTGACTTAGATACTTTGCGTCCCGATCACTTAGGCTGTTATGGTTACAATAGAAATACATCGCCTAATATTGATTCTGTTGCGGAAGCCGGGACAATGTTCACTAACTATTACTGTTCAGATGCACCTTGTTTACCATCGCGTACTTCTCTAATGACAGGTATGTTTGGTATAAGATCTGGGGTTGTAGGTCATGGAGGAACGGCTGCCGATTTACGGCTTGAAGGTGTAACACGCGAATTCAGATCCAGACTTCACACAGAGAGTCTGGCCGGATTTCTAAGAAGCTGCGGACTAAAAACAGTTTCAATAAGTCCATTTGCGGAAAGACACTCCTCCTGGTCGTTCTACGCAGGCTTTTCCGAAATGCATAATACTGGAAAGAATGGCATGGAATCAGCAGAAGAAATTACTCCAACAGTTATAGATTGGATTAAGAAGAACGGACAAAGCGACAACTGGTTTCTGCATGTGAATTACTGGGATGCACATACACCATACAGAACACCTGAAGAATTTGAAAACCCATTTGTAAATGAACCGTTTCAGGAATGGATAACAGAGGAATTGCTAGAAAAACATCGTTCTATGCCTGGTCCGCACGGTCCACGTGAAATTGCAATGTATGACAACAAAAAGGATCCGAAATACCCCAAGCATCTTTACGAAATAAAAGATATGAAAGATCTCAAGGATTTTGTGGATGGGTATGACTGCGGCATAAAGTATATGGATAGCCATATTGGTCTTCTGCTTAATGAACTGAAAGCGCAATGCGTGTATGATGATATGATGATAATAATCAGTTCTGATCATGGTGAAAACATGGGTGAGCTTGGCTTGTATGGCGAGCATGCCACTGCCGACTATGCTACTGGGAGAATTCCTATGATAATAAAACAACCCGGTTCCACGTCTTCTCATGTGAACGCAGGACTTCATTATAATCTTGACCTTCCATCAACGCTCGCAGAGCTTCTCGGACGTTCTGCTCCGCTAAATTGGGATGGGATAAGTTATGCAGGCTGTTTGAAAAGTGATAAATCAGGTGGTAGAGAGTCACTTGTTATTGGTCAATGTGCTCATGGATGCCAGCGTGCAGTTAGATTTGGTTCGTGGATTTATATACGTACATATCATGACCATTATCATCTTTTCCCGAAAGAAATGGTTTTTAATGTTGACAGTGATCCGCATCAAACAAATAATCTTGCTGATGTCTATCCGGAAATTTGCAGGCATGCAGCACACATTCTGCTAGATTGGCATGATGATATGATGATGAAGAGCAGTAGTGATACTGATCCCTTATGGACAGTTATGCGTGAAGGCGGGCCTTATCATTCTCGTGGTAAATTGAATAAATATTGCAGTTATCTCAGAGAAACCGAAAGAGCTTCTTATATTCCTGATATTAGAAAAAAGCATCCGAATGAATATGTTGACTAGATTTTAGTCAATGTGTTTCTGTATTCTCTCGGGCTTTTACCAGTTCTTTTTTTGAAAAGCTTCGAGAAATAGTAGGGGTCATCAATGCCGATTTTTATGCCTATTTCAGCAACTGATAATCTTTGATTCGTCAGAAGTTGTTTTGCCATATTAATTTTCATATCCAGGATTACATTAACAGGCGAGGTTGAAAATTCTGCTTTGAAGAGTCTGCATAATGTTGCAGAGCTCTTGCCGGAAAAACGGACTAGACGTTTAAGTGAAAGCGGTTCATTAATATGATTTTCGATAAACTTTATAATCGGTTCAAGTGTTGTAGATTTTTCGGAATATGTTTTATTGTTGTCGTCGCGGTTGTTGAAGAAAATATTAAGTTCATTAAGGAGGAGGGCTGCAGCTGTTCTGCAGCTGTTCTCGTTTGGCCCGTTCTGCCGGAATGATTTGACAATATGTTCGGCAAGGTAGATCAGTGCGGAATCATTTGCATAGGTTTTATATAAAACCCCTTCCAACCCTTCAAGTATTTTGTCTGTGCGCCACTTCGCATTGCTAAGTGCGTCGTTTTCTGTATGTGCAACTGAAAACTGCGGTTCAATATTGGTGTCATGGTGCGGGATAAGATGTATTGCTCCGACACAAAATGGATTATCCAGTGCTGCCTGATAGGTAAGTGACTTGTTCCAGGGGAGCCAATAGATGTCGCCGGCAGAAAGGGTGTGTCTGACTCGATTCACTGTTATTTCACCTTCTCCGGATTTGACCCATAGAAGGAGTCTGCTTTTAACGCAGGACTGCTGTTTTTTTTCACCCTTAAAGAACTGATAATAGTTAGCAAGAGCAATTATTGGTTTATGAGATGTCATTATGATAAGATAATACAAATATTGATACATTTACCCATTTTATGAGCCTATGAACGTGAATATATTACAGTTATCAAGGAGGTCACATGAATTCACGCGAACGGGTAAAGGTTACATTTGCAGGCGGTGTTCCGGATAGAGTACCAATCAACTACCTTTCAAATGCCGGGCTTGATGGCCGACTTAAAAAGCATTTTTCCCTTACAGAGAATGATGATGAGGGTTTACGACGCGCATTGAACGTTGATTTTAGATGGATAAACCCGCCATATATCGGGCCGAAAAAACATGCAGATATACCCGAGCGTGGAATTAAAGTTGACCATTGGGGTGTCAGAAGAAAATGGATTGAACATTCATCCGGCGGGTATTGGGATTATTGCGAATATCCGCTGGAACATGCTACTGAAGAGGAGGTTGCAGCATGGCCGCTTCCGAACCCCGACGAATTCAATTATGATGTTGTTGATGAGCTTTTCAAGAAGTTTGATGGTTATGCTATAGGCGTTGGCCATGCAGGTATTGCAGATGTAATGAACAGCTGCGGAATGGTTAGAACAATGGAGCAGGTTTACGTTGATCTGGCGCTCGATGAGCCGGCAGGGCTTCTTCTTGCTAAAAGAAGAACAGAAATTCAGCTGGAATGGTTGAGAAGAACATTGGAAAAGGGGAATGGACGGTTTGATTTTGTCTGGATGGGTGAAGATATGGGAACCCAGACAGGTCCGCTTATTAGTATGGATATATACCGTAAACACCTCAAGCCCATTCATCAGAAATTTATCGATTTAGCGAAAAGCTTTAATCTTCCTGTTATGATCCATACATGCGGTTCAAGCAGCTGGGTTTACAATGAGCTAATAGAGATGGGTGTAAGTGTTTTTGATACGCTGCAGCCAGAAGCGGTGAATATGGCTCCGGAGTATTTGAAGAAAACATTTGGCGGACGCGCTGCATTTCACGGCTGTATAAGCACTGCGGGTCCAGTCGCATATGGAACCCCCGAAGAAACAGTTGAATACTGCAAAAA
>JAEUSG010000186.1 GCA_016788315.1 Fibrobacterota bacterium
TAGAAATACTTGAACACATTATTTTAAGCGAAAGAAAACACCCTACTGAAAGTAGCACATCTTCTTCCTCGAAAGAAGTGCGTCATTTTATGTTGCAAGGATTCTATTCTCATCAAAGTGAACTGAAGAAATTATTAAGAACATATTTTGCTGAACAACACATTGCACTAATATCGTTTTCCCTGGATACCATTGGATGGGATGCCATTATAGAGTCACTTAGCTATATAACTCAAAGTGTTCGAACTCATAAAGACTTTGTCTTGGAAGAGTTCGAAGACATGAGAAATTTGATCGATAGCACGGTAAAAGAAAAAAACAATCAGTTAATCACTATGATGTCTCGAAGCGAAAAACACGCTGAAAACGGATTTGAATTAATTCTCTCACGACCAAATCCAGAGCAATACTTCATGGAGCTAAAAAAAAGTGGCTTCTTCAAACCAGAGAAAAACCCAGTTCCTCAATTCTATGAGAAAAATGGACAGTACTTAGTGAGCCACTGGAATGTGTTGCCATACCTATATGAAATGGCCAAAATAGTAAGTACGAAAGACGATCTTAGTTTTGCGACAAACCTACTTCAGATAATTCAAGAAGTAACAAATTATCCGGATAATAAGGATAATCTTGTACAAAACTATCATACCTTTGAAATTTTTGCATCTATTTATGGCCTCCTTCCCTTGAAATATTTAACTCCTACAAATTTAACACAAATAGAAGTATGGCTCTCTACACCTTTCAAAAACGACTGGACACTGCAGACTTTAGTCGATGGCTGGTTTTGGAATGTATTAAGAAGTTCCAATGAAACCGATTGGCAAGACGCTGTTCGATTTGTTGACATTATTACAAGATTGAACTGGATTGAAGATTCGAATTCTGAAAAAAAAGAAATGAAACCGTATTTTATGTTCGATGAGTATAGACTCAAAGAACTATTTGAAAAACATTCCAAAGCCTTAGGGAAAAATACTGGAAAGGGAATAACCTCTCTTCTAAAAAAAAGGATCTCTGAGTCGTGCGTATCTGAATTGTCGACTAAATACAGTTGGCTAATAAGGCAAGCTATAGAGATAAATTCTCAAAATATTTCGACTGGAGGATCCATAGGAATACTGATAGATGCATTGCGAGACACCTTGAGCGCCTGGTTAACTAAGAATGACAATGACTCAAAAATATTCGTTTATGAATTGTTGCATACCAACCAAATAATCCTTAGAAGAGTGGCGCTAAATGCTATTTGTGAGTCTTGGAACAAATTGAATGATCACTTTATTGAATGTTTGTCCGAGGAGCTATTTAACGATGATAATTATAGGCACGAATTGATGCGACTCCTCAATTCACATTTTACAAATATGCCTGAAGAGAATCAGACGCAAATATTTAACATGATCCTATCTATACACTTTGACCCAGAGGGGGATAATGTAGATAAAAGGGAAAAGACTTTTCATAGAAATTGGCTGTCAAAAATAGCAGGAAAAGGAAATGCAGCAATTGATATAAAATTACAACAACTCGAAACCGAAGTCGGCCCTACTCCTGAAAATATTGACTTTAACATGTACTTTGGTCCGACCACATATGGTCCTGGACCTTCTAAGTTTTCTGAAATTGAAATGATTGAGTTTATTGATAGAGATATCCTAGTTGATAATCTAAATGGATTTAAAGAAACAAATGAATGGGCTGGTCCTACCGAGCGTGCACTAGTAGAAACGCTTGAATCTACCGTTGCTAATGAACCGTTTAAATTTATTGAAAAACATAATCAGTTACTAGCATTGAAGATACCATATCAATATGCAATTATATCTGGAACTCGTAGATACTGGGAAGGACTTGTCGAAAACCAAGATCATGGTTTAGCTCTGAAAATTTGGAAGCCAATTCTTGAATTTATTGTCAAGCTTATTAAATCGGATAAGCTGTGGGAAAATATTTTAACCGCAGAAACTATTGTCGCATCACCCGATAGAAATTGGATTATTGGAGCAATTGGAGATCTTTTACAAGCAGGAACTAAAAAAGATGCTAAGGGATATCCTGTTGAATTATTAGACATTGGATTTGACTGCATTAAATTGTTGCTAAAAAAAATCAAGTCCAATGATGAAAAAACTAACGACACTATGTTCCAGGTTCTTAATGATTCAAGAGGTAAGATATTACAAGCGCTTTTAAACCATGCTTTAAGAGAATGTCGCATAGAAGATAAGGTATCGGGCAAACATGAAGCTTCATGGAAAAAATATGAAGTTGTTTTCGAAGAAGAATTGCGTAAATGTACGAACGCAAATTTTGAGTTTACCACTCTTCTTACGTCGCACCTAAACAACTTAATGTACTTGAACTCAGATTGGCTTATGAAGCATGTTGACGATATTTTCTCAAAGAAATATCTCTTCAATTTTAATGCTGCCTTTGAAGGCATGGCATATTCTAATTGTAATGTTTCTATTTATACTCTTTTGTCCGAAAAAGGGATAGTAAAACAAGGGTTGATAACAGAATTTGAGACAAGTCATACTAAAGAGCATATACTAGAAATGATTGCATTAGCATATGTTTATGGTTGGAATTCTGAAGATTTATCTGGGGAAAACTATTCTTATCTGCTTAAAGAAAAGCGTTATGTAGAATTATTGACAGTAAGTCGAACCTTTGCCAAAATGGTTGACTGGAAATTGAATCAATCACAGAAATTTAAAATACTAGATTTTTGCTCAAAGGTAATTGAACTACAAAGCAATCCTTCCCCTGAGTTTGGACAACTCATGGCTTCCTTTGGATGTCTCTCAATTTATATTGAATCCATTGGGACAAGGGAAAAGACACTATTCACCGCAATAATACCTCACCTCTCGCTTTATCATAATGCTGATCCATTTCTTAAACAGCTAGTAATGCTTGTAGACAGTAATGCCGAAGAAGTCGATTCTATTATTGGGTTTTACCTTGAACATAACATTCCAGATTATGATTACAGAAATAATTTGCTTACAATCTTTAAAAAACTCGCATCGAAAGGTTTTCGCAAAAGTGTCTCTATCTATTTGCAAAAGTGCATTAACTTGAATGGAATGAAAGAGCTATATCGGCAAATAATAAATGATTGTGTGCTAGAGGTCGACGAAGAACATGAGTAAAATAAAAGGAAAATACATTTCAATTCCTACCGACGTAATTGAAAAAGTAAAGAAAGATATTTCTAGCGATAAAGTATGTGTGCTCCGTTACAATATATCTGATGTGCCACATGAATTTGTTGGTGCCAATTTATTGCATCCGGAAGTTTTAAAGAAGAGTACATGTTGCTATTTAATGACTTCAGGATGTCCAGAAGATGGGTTGACATACGCATTTATCGTTTCAGAAAGAATAGATCATGATGATTTAGATCTTGATCCAATAGTTTTTGCTTTCAATCTTGAAACTGGTTCGCCAGAGCCCAGTGGGGTATTAACTTTACATGGTGATTTTAAAGGACGTACTGAAGCAATAACTGCTTGCTATGTTCATAATAAAATTGAAGATATCATTAGCACAAACACAACAAAAAAGATGCCATTCAGCGAGGCACCACAAAAACTTGGTTCTGCTATGCATTGGGTTGCTGATAAATATAGGAAACAATTTGTATGTCCGAAGCCAAGATATAATCGTAAACGATAATACAGTGAGAGAATACGATGAACATTAAAACAATAAAAACTAATGGGCTGGCCGTTTGGTTTGTCGGTGCAGCATACGACCAAGGCTCTGAAGATCAAATGCCAAGATTTCTTGAACAAGGAATCTGGGAGAACGGATACACCGACCGTTACCTCGAACAAGTACGTTCAATTAAAGTCGGTGATAGGATAGCAATAAAGGCAGCCTATACTCGCAAACGAGATTTGCCGTTTGATAATAAAGACCAAGTTGTATCTGTCATGTCAATAAAAGCTATTGGTGTTGTCACAGAAAACTTAGGTGATGGACGACATCTTAAGGTTAACTGGACCAAATTAGATTCACCAAAAGAGTGGTATTTTTATACCAATCGTATGACTGTATGGAAGGTGATGCCAGGTTCTTGGGCGACGGATGCGCTTATTGATTTTACATTTAACAACAAAGTTCAAGATATATCAAAATTCAGGAATGCCCCATTTTGGCGTGAGCGTTTTGGAGACCTTTCACCAGATAAACAACGATTTGAATGGACAAAGTTCTATGAAGCTGTTGCCGATAAGCTTTTAGCATACAAAGAAAACAGAACCGCCTTAGTTAAGGCAGTTTACGACATTGCAAAAAGATCTGATGGTCTGAATATCCTTAATGATGTAAATACGGCAGGTGAAAAAATACCGTTAAAGGATATTTGTCCATTCACAGTATTTGGGTTTTTTAACAGAGGAATAACAGACACAAACAGGATATCAATAGCCGGTAGGTTTGCTGAATTTTTAGGTGTAACCGAACCAATTCCTACAAGTTTTGATGGTGTTCCATTATTAAACAACCAAGCTTCTTGGTTCTTCGGTTACGAAAACAAACGCCTTCCTGAAGATATTGACAACTTATGGAATGTTTTTGCTGCGGCAATCAAATACTCAAATGCAGAAGATATTGAAACGAGAAATGAATTTCAGAAAGCTTATGACAAAGTTATTACTCAGTTTGGCGTAAAATGGAATTTAACGATGGCTCTCTTTTGGATTCGTCCATGGTCATATGCAACTCTTGAAAGCCAGTCGAAAGCCTACCTGGAAAAAAAGCTCAAGATAGAGATTAGAACAAGCGGACCGAAAAAGATTTGCGATGGGAATGAGTATTTAAGAATTGTTGATATATTGAAAGAGAGATTTCAAGAAGAGGTATATCCTGTCCATTCATTTCCGGAAATGTCATATTTGGCATGGAAGGAAGGCGGAGTGAACGATTCAATAACCAAATCGAGACTAGAAGACTTTATGGACTACGATGATGAAAGTGCACCTGAATCGGAGTTAATGAAAGCACCGATAGAAACATACGCCATTGATAACATTATTTCAGATGGATGTTTTCTAGAACGAAGCGAATTATCTTTAATTGTAAAGCGCCTACAGGACAAAAAAAATATCATCCTTCAAGGCCCACCTGGTACAGGTAAGACCTGGCTCGCTAAAAGGTTGGCTTTTGCATTAATGGGCGAAAAAAATGACAACAAAGTTCGTGCAGTACAATTCCATGCAAATCTATCATACGAAGATTTTGTAAGAGGTTGGCGACCATCTGGAGATGGTAAATTATCCCTTATTGATGGACCACTCATGCAGATGATTACATCAGCAATTGCTGAACCTACGGTAAAACATGTCCTTGTAATAGAGGAAATAAATCGTGGGAACCCTGCACAAATACTTGGTGAAATGCTTACTTTGCTTGAAGCTGATAAGCGGACCCCTACAGAAGCATTGGAATTAAGTTACAGGAAAAAAATTGGGGAAGGAATTTTTATTCCACACAATTTGTACCTGATTGGCACTATGAATCTCGCAGATCGGTCACTTGCACTTGTTGATTTCGCCCTTCGACGTCGTTTCGCATTTATTGATCTAAAACCAACTTTTGGAAATGTATGGCAATCCTGGGTTAATAAGAAATTTGGAATCGACATAGCTTTCTTAAAAGAGGTTGAAAGCCGAATTAAATCATTGAATGAGCAAATAGCTAGCGATGAAACCAATCTCGGGAAACAGTACTGCATTGGTCACAGTTTTGTTACACCGGCACTGACATCGCAAATAACAGATCCCAGAGAATGGTTCCGTCAGATAGTAGAAACAGAAATTGGACCATTGCTCCATGAGTATTGGTACGACTCTCCAAAAACCGCGAAAGATGCGCAGAACAAGTTAACCGAAGGATTGTGACGAGAGTCAATATGGTTGCCACAGCTGAATCACATGTTCCTTTTATCGGTCGAATTCCTGTACGGAATCTGTGGTTGCTAATGCTTTATGCCTCTGACTTCTACCGTCAACTTGGTTACGATAGAAAATCATATGAAGATAATCCTGACGATATTCCTGACCTGCTAGCTGAAATTCTTACACACGCACTCGAAAAGAGATTAAGACGGAATCTCAGCTTTGGCTACAAGCCACATAAGGCCACGCTGAATAGGGTTAGAGGTAGAATCAACTTATTACAAACAGAACAACATCAACTATTAGAACGAGGATTGGTTGCATGCGAATTTGATAAGCTTACTGTGAATACTCCAAGAAATAGATTGGTTTGTGCTGCACTCGAAAAACTACGGAAGTGTGTCTCACGATCTGCATTATCACAGAGGTGCAGAACCCTGGCAGAAAGTTTAAAGCGCCTTGGTGTTGATTCTATTCGTCCTACAAGAGCCGAAATAAGTGCAGAGCAATTCGGGCGCAATGATAACTCAGATAAATTCATGGTTGCTGCTGCCTTGCTTTCATTTGACCTTGCATTGCCTACTGAGTCTGATGGCACTAAAACAACACCTGTTCCGGATCGGGATGTTTTTTGGATTCGTAAAATTTTTGAAAAAGCAGTTGCTGGGTTTTACGATGTGGTATTGAGCTCCCAGGGCTGGAAAATAGATGCCGGTAAATACATAAACTGGCAGATGTCAGATAAAACATCAAGGATTGACGAAATATTCCCCAAGATGCAAACAGATATAATTCTTAATCATCTAGAAAGTGGTAGGCGTATCGTTATCGATACTAAATTCACTTCAATATTTACGCAAAGCCAGTATCGAGAAATATCACTTAAGAGCGGATACATTTATCAGATGTACGCTTATTTGAGATCGCAGGAGAACACAGCTGATATACCTTCAATTAGCACAACGGGCATCTTGCTCCATCCGGCTATTGATGAACTGGTAAATGAATCAGCAACAATTCAAGGACATGAAATTAGATTCGTCACAGTTGATTTAGCTCTGTCAGGCTCAAGTATTCGGCAGCAATTGTTGTCAATAATAAGATGTGACTACGTGGTATGATAAAATACTAAGGAAATTAAAAATGGATAAAGCGAATCCGAAAAGCTCAAGAAATTTGATTAAGCCTGAGCTATCATGGCACAATTACACAAATCCTTTGAGCGGTGAATTTACACTTTTAAACAAGCCCTTTGCCGAATTGACATATAGTGAACGTATTTTGGTTGTTGACTACGCATTGTTTAAGCTAGAAGCGAAAGTCGATAATAGATCTAGATTTGATTTCAATAATAGTTCTTTTAGTGCTCTAATGAATAAGGATACTTTAAAAGTAATCAATGACGCCATTGGACAAGTACAGGATGAAACAAATAAATCAGATTATTTGTCTCTTGCAAACTATCTCGGTATTGATGCCAAACAATTTAATCGCCCTGCACTAAAAAAGCTGAGAAAATCACTTGTGGTATATTTACAAAAGCACCCAATCAGGGAACGAAACGATAATGATGAA
>JAEUSG010000200.1 GCA_016788315.1 Fibrobacterota bacterium
CATATGAGAAAATGTTTTCTTACGCCTGGCCCGGTAACATTAGAGAGCTTCGCAATGTTATCGAGCAGGCGGTGCTGCTTTGTGATGCAGATTCCATTTCTGCACAACTGATCTGCTTTCCAGGAGACTCTTCTACTATAGCAGCGACAAGGCCAGAAAAAATGCGAAAGACAACCCGACATATCAACGCTAACCGTGACGATCTTATCAACCTTCTAACTAAATACAAAGGTAGCGTAATAAAATGCGCGGCAGAACTTGAGGTTACTACAAGAGCCCTTTACTACTGCCTAAAGCAGGATAATTTAAATCCTGACGAGTTTAGAAAGAGAGCGAGAAAGTAAGTAATTGATCTAGCGGTGGCTGAGCTACTTTGTTCAGTGAACGAGGAAGCAAGTCCGCAAAACGGGATGTAAAGACATCATAAAACATTTCTACTTACCAAGCTCAAACAGCGGAAAAGTCTGAGGATCACGCAGGAAAGGTTCCTGATAAAAGGTACGCCGGCCTTTTGAATCCTTATCCCGTCTGACATTCATCCTTAAAGATTCAGCCCCTTGGGCACCAAGCGCTTTCCACGGAATTTTTATTTCGCCCTGCCAGCCGGTTGAATTTCTGATTACCTTAAAAGCATCCACACCGCTCCATTCCGGTCTGTTTGTAAACATTTCAGCAGAGCGCTCAACAAGCATATCCGTAATTGCGTTTCCCGCAGCTACATTTATCTGCCAGAATTTTTCTGATGATGAATTGAGCGAATGATATAGTCGAATACTCTCCTCTGCCATAGTTACCGCGTCACGCACTCCCTCTTTTGTCTGGATCACCATTCCAGCAGAATCAGAATCATACGCCTTAAATGCTATATAAAGGTTCTCTTTATCATATGCAAGTGTGAAACAGGTTGAGTCTGAAGCATCAGTACCATTGCCGAAAGAGTTTCTTTGATCCTGAATGAATGTTTTCCACACCTTTTCATCAAGAGTACCATCAATATTTACAACAGCTGACTTTTCCACTTTTGCAACTGGAAATCCACGCTCAAACCGGGGCAACGCTCCCGCGCTGAATGTATCTCCTTCAACAATAAACTGTGCCTTAAGCTTTGGCAGATTATTCAGCAAACTGGCAGTTGCCTTAAATTGAACCTCTTGTTTTTTATTCGGCTTTGCCTCAATGGTTAACGTTTCCGGCATTATTTTCCAATCACCTGCCTTTGCATATTCCCACTGAAGAAAGCACTTTTTAGAACTCGATGTTTTGTTGTTCACCTCAAGAGAGAGAGAAATATTTTTACCTTTTACATTGACGTCATATGGTTTTGACTGGAAAACAAATCCTTTTGTTTCAAACTCTTCTATTGCAGTCCATTCTTTTGTTGCTGTCTCTGTCAGTGGCAGTGTATCACCGGTCATCGTAAGAACCACCGGCTTTATCGCACCCTCTTTAACGTCAACAATCATATACTGATAGCTTGTTCCGTCAGCCTTTCTGTTGCTTGCTGCCCCCCCGGAACTGCCCAAAGTGATGTATTGTACACGTCCTCTTTTCCCGTATAACAATGCATGATAATGACCGCATATCACATAATCAACATCATCCTTAAACAGGTTATGCAATTTGTCCATACTCTTCTCATTCGGCGACTCTTTCCACATAGGAATATGATAAAAGACAAAAACGTGCCGTCTGTTTTTTGCCGCAACGAGCTCTTTTTTCAGCCAATCAAACTGAACCTTCTCCATATTATCTGCCGAACTCCAAAGAGCATTATTAAGAACGATGTAATAATCACCTTTATATTCAAACGAATAATCCGGCTCACCCATTTCCCGTTTCCAGCTTTCAATCATAGATGGATATGAGATATCATGATTGCCTGCAACTGCGTACCACTTCATTTTGTCTGCGAGTGGTTTGTAGAATGTTTTTGCCTCTGCCCATTGCTTTGCAATCTCCGATGAATCGGAAGTGTATCCTGCAATATGATCTCCAACGTCCAGGAAAAATTCCGGTGCAGGATTAATTTCCAGACATTTGTTTACAATGGCAGTCATTATTCCAGGTCGAGGACCGCCTGTTCTGTCGCCCAGAATAAGAAAACGGTATGAGTTTTCTGTACAAATTGCGGCAACTGCTGCAATAAGCAGTATGGCTATAGCTTTTTTCATTTAATCCTCTTGTCAATTGAATCGAAAACTGCCGGCAGGCCATCAATAAGTATAGCCGAATCAGGCATATAAGGATGCCATTTCTTTTCATATTCTACACCCAAAACACCATTATACGAAACGGTTTTTAAGAAACCTGCAAACCCGTCCAAAGGAAACTCACCTTCGCCAATTATTGTATGCTCAAGTTTTTCAGAGCCCTTTTTTGAATCTTTAAAATGAAGCTGCAGCAGATGTTTTTTAAGATTTTCATATGTACTGATAAAGCTTTCGTTCTCAAAGCGCCATGTATGATGGGCATCCCAAACAGCTCCGACCCGATTTGAATTCACTGCTTCAAGTATTTCACGAATAAGTTTGGATGAATAAAAGTCGCCATGCGTTTCGAGTCCTAGTTTAGGACTGTCCGGAGTGCATAAATGTAATACACTTTTTATATTTTTGACTATCTGCACAACGGTTTCCGGCTTACTTTTGCCCTCCGGAACATTATTTGGGAACACCCGGAGGTATTCTGCGTTTAATATTTTACCCGCTTCCAGAAACCCTTTAAACAAGTCAATAGCCGCATCCATATCCTCTGGTTTGAAGTGATGAAATGCAACAGCAGTTCCTATAGAAAGTCTTTTTACACCGCACGCCTCAAGTTTTTCCTTTAATGCTTTCAAAGCATTTCTGTCGTTGACAATTGGCGTCAGGTGCAGATGATGCAGTTCAAGTGCCTGAAATTTATTTTTTTTGCAGCAATTAATAATCTGATCGATATCCCAATCAGGACATGCGAGTGTTGAAAAACCAAAATACATTCTCTACTTCTTTCTTATTTTGATCCTGTGACGTTCGGATTCGTCGGAAATGCTTATAATTTCATGACCCTCTTCAGCAGCCGAGCGGGGTACATTAGTTAACGGCTCTTTTCCTGTTAAAACGACCTCTAAAATATCACCTGATGCTAGTTTCGACAACTCAAGTTTAACTTTTACGAAGGTCATGGGACAATGATCCCTTGTTATGTCGAGAAGCTTTGTCATAACTTAACCCTCATGATATAAATATAATTTGAGCCCCTTTTGAAAGTTCAAGAAAACTGGGCACGCCAATTATCTCCTTAACCTCAGGGATCAGATCCTCTTTTTTTAGATCCAGTATATGCATTGCCATTTCACAGGCAATTAAATTTACATTTAGAGCTTTAGCTGCATCAATCAGTTCGGGCAGTGTTGCAACATTTTTCTGTTTCATCATGTATGTCATCAAATCTGGGCTGACGCCTCCAAAATTCAGGCGTGAAAGAGGAAGTTTCTTTGAACCGCCCATTAGAAAATTAAATACTCTGGCTAAAAAACCGCGACCGATAAATGCTCTCCCCTGCTTTTTCTTGAGTATGTTGAGTCCCCAAAAAGTAAAAAAGAGGTTAACCTTATAATTTACAGCTGCCGCACCTGTTGCAAGTGTAAAAGCTGCAACCGCCTTATCAAAATCCCCCGAGAAGCAGATTATTGAGAGTTTTTTTTCATCCATTGCAGCTCCTTTCTCCATCTGTTAAAACAGTTATCGAAGGATTTACACCGCAAATCGGACAGTCGTTTTTCCTTCGGAGTTTTACTTTACGGAAATCCA